>JASFNY010000042.1:0-9592 GCA_050116795.1 Thiohalophilus sp. | reverse complement strand
CTCTTCACCCCCGAAGCGCACCACCATCTCTTCCGGAAACCACTCGTTGAGGGTTTCGCCAATTTCGGCCAGGACGTGATCGCCCGTGATATGGCCAAGCTTGTCGTTAATCTTTTTGAAGTTATCGATATCGAGGAGCATGGCCCATACCGGCTGATGGCTGGGATCGCGGATGAAACTTTCGCCGTTATCCACCAGGTAGCGTTTGCTGCGTACCCCGGTCAGGCTGTCGGTGGCGGCAATCCAGCGCATCGCTTCAGTCTGTTGTTTCAGGGCATCGTACTGGTGTTTGATTAACAGCAGGGAGCGTACCCGGGCGATTAGAACTTCCTCGATGATCGGTTTGCCAACGAAATCATTGCCGCCGGCATGAAAGACCTCGACCTGTTTCTGTTTGTCATCGGAACCTGTCAAAACCAGTACCGGCATCTCCTGCTGGGAGAGGTGCAGGCGGGTTCGAATGGCGTGCAGCAGATCGCCGCCGGTCAGCTTGCCTTCCAGGAAAAAGTCGGTGATGACCATGTCGAACTTGGCCCCGGGGTTCGGATTGTCGAGCAAGATAATGGCCTGCTCGGCGTTATCGGTCAGGGTGACCTTCAGGCCATGTTTTTCCAGGATTTTGCGGGTCACCGCGGCGGCGGTATTGCTGTCCTCAACGTACAGTACGTTGCCGACCAGACCGGTATTGCGCTGGATAAACGACTTGATGAAATTACCAAACGCCTTGTAGCCGTTGGACTTGTCGAAATAGTCGGTGACCCCGGCCTCAAAACCCTCCTTGAGCAGCCGCACGTCGGCGTCGCCGGAGACCACGATGACCGGCGTGTAGTGATGTTGCTTGGTATCACGAATCGAACGACTCAGCGCCAGGCCATCCATGTCGGACAGCAGCAGGGCGGTAGTGACCAGATCAAAGGACTGCTGCTTGAGCAGCTCCAGTGCTTCCTCCCCGGACTCACAGGTGGTGACCTCAACCCCCTCGAGCTCTTCGCGTAGAATACGGCCCAGAATCGCCCGGGATACGGACGACCCATCAACTACCATGATCCGGGTGAGTTTGTCTGACATGTTCTTATTCGAATTCAAATTCTTGTCGTTGTGCTATAGATATCGACAGTAACGACTGAATCTGAAACGAATTTTTGAATTATTCGTTCGGGAATCAGGCCGGTTCGATGTCGCGCAGGTGCCGTCCGACGGCGATCCAGGAGCCGATTAGTCCGAGCAGAACGCCCGATAGTAGCAGGATACCGGTAGTTTGGGCATTCAGCCCGCTCAGGGAGAAACTGTTCTGATACAGTCCGGCCAGCTTTTCCACAGGGTCGTTGAGAATCCACAGCGAGACGCTGACCAGCAGCCAGGCAATCACTCCGCCGAAAAGCCCGTACCAGAAGCCGGTATACAGGAATGGCCGGCGGATGAAGGCATCGGTCCCGCCGATCAGTTTGATTATCACTATCTCGTCGCGGCGGTTCTGGATCGCCAGCCGAATGGTATTTCCCACCACCAGCAGGACAGCCAGTGCCAGCAGCGACGCCAGCACATAGACGGCCTGGCGCAGAATATCCATGATTGCGTACAGCCGTTTGACCCACTGGACGTCGAGCCGGGCCAGGTCGACTCGCGGGTTGGCGCGTAGCTCGGCCAGCAAGGCCTCGCTGGCGTTCAGTCTGCCCGGCTCTACCCGGGGCAGGACCACCAGCACGCCAGGCAGAGGGTTGCTTTGCAGGGCATCCAGTGCCTCGCCAAATCCAGACAGGCGCTGGAATTCCTCCAGTGCCTCCTTCGGTGAGATGTAGCTGACCTGTCGAATTTGCGGGTTTTCCTCGAGTTGTCGACGCAGGCGGCGGGCTTCATCGTCCGGGGTACCGCGTTTCAAAAACAACGATATCTGGCTGGCCTCGTCCCAGCCGCCACTCAGTTGCTGGGCACTCTTGAGTACCACGTGCAGGCCCGCAGGCAGCGCCAGGGCGATGCCGATCACCGCAGCGGTCATCAGCATGGAAGCGGGACGCCGACTGAGCTGACCAAGGGTATAGAAAAATACCTGCAGATGACGCAACAGGTGGATTCGGATTCTGGCCAGAAGACCGGGACGTGAAGCTGGTTTACGGGTTTGTTCGCGGGCCATGGTTAATCGCTCGGATCGGTATCGGTGTGCAACCGGCCCTGCGCCAGGGTCAGGCGACGATAGGGCAGGGACGAGATCAACGCCAGATCATGGCTGGCCACAAGCACGGTCACACCCACCTGGCTGAAGTCCTCGAAGATGGCCATGATCTCCCGCGACAGTTCCGGATCCAGATTACCGGTCGGTTCATCAGCCAGTAATAACGGAGGCTTGTTGACCACTGCACGGGCGATCCCGACACGCTGCTGCTCGCCACCCGAGAGCGTGATCGGATAGGCCTTCTCCTTGCCAAGCAGGCCGACCTTGTCCAGCGAAGCGCGAACCCGGCGGCCGATTTCGCGATGCGGCTGGCCGGCAATAATCAGGGGCAGGGCTACGTTGTCGAACACGGTGCGGTCAAACAGCAGCTGGTGATCCTGGAAGATGATACCGATGTTACGTCGAAAATAAGGTATGCGGCGGCGACCGATACGCGCCAGGTTCAGGCCGTTGATCAGTACCTGACCTCGGCTGGGCCTTTCCAGCAGGGCAATCAGCTTGAGCAGGGTACTCTTGCCCGCCCCCGAGTGGCCGGTCAAAAAAGCCATCTGTCCTGCAGGCATATGGAAGCTGACATTACTCAATGCTTCATAGCCGCCGGGGTAGCGCTTGCAGGCCGAGGTAAAGCGAATCATCAGCGGTGACTGGCCGGTCTGGGTGGATCAAAACGATTAGACATACTGAATTGGCTTCCCCGGGTCGTTTTATATTTATTCTTCCTGGTGCTCGCTGCCAAGCAGGGCGTCGACAAATTCCGTGGCATGAAAGGGCCGTAGATCCTCGATGCCTTCACCGACGCCAATAAAGCGTATCGGAACACCCAGTTTCTGGGCAATAGCGAAGATCACACCGCCCTTGGCGGTACCATCGAGCTTGGTCAGGGTAATGCCGGTCAGGCCGACCGCATTATGAAACTGCTCGGCCTGTACCAGGGCATTCTGGCCGGTACCGGCGTCGACCACCAGCATAACTTCATGCGGTGCACTCGCATCCAGCTTGCCCGTGACCCGTTTGACCTTTTTTAACTCGTCCATCAGGTTGGACTGGGTATGCAGACGGCCGGCGGTATCGGCAATCAGGACGTCTATGCCCCGTGAACGGGCCGCAGCTACCGCGTCATAGATGACCGAGGCACTGTCGGCACCGTGTTGCTGGGCGATGACCGGAATCTCATTTCTTTCGCCCCAGGTTTGTAGCTGTTCAATGGCTGCGGCGCGGAAGGTATCGCCGGCGGCCAGCATGACCGAATGCCCGTCCTGTTGAAGCTGGCGGGCCAGCTTGCCGATGGTCGTGGTCTTGCCGGCACCATTGATGCCAACCATCAGAATCACATACGGCTGATGTTGAGTATCGATCTTCAACGGGGCTTCGCAGGGAGCCAGAATCTGGCGCATCTCCTGGTGCAATGCCGCAAGCAGTGCGTCGGCGTCCTGCAATTCCTTGCGCGAAACCTGCATTGTGAGGTCGTCGATGATTCGGCGGCTTGCTTCGACCCCGACGTCGGCACTGAGTAACAGCGTTTCGATCTCTTCCAGCAGTTCGTCGTCGATCTGTTTCTTGCCCAGGGTGAGCTCGCTCAGCCCGCCGGCAAGCCCGGAACGGGTCCGTGAGAGACCCTGTTTCAGGCGCGCAAAAAGACCCGGTGACTTTTTTTTGTCATCGTTGCCGGAAGAATCGGTTTTTCGGAAACCAAACATCAAATTCAGGGTCGTAGTGATAGTGTAGACAGAATGTAGTGGAACCGGTTGTACCTCACCGTCTGGGACACTATCCTACCACTGCTGGAATTTTTGAGTAAGTCGATAACCTCCCAATACAGGCCGAATAATTTAATGCGACGTTTACTGATCCTTTGCATTCTGGGCTTTGTGATGACACCGGTCTGGGCCCAGGTTCATGAATACAACCTGGATAATGGCATGAAGTTACTGGTCCGCGAGGACCATCGTGCCCCGGTGGCCGTTTCCCAAGTCTGGTACAAGGTCGGGGCCAGCTATGAGCATAACGGCATCACCGGCATTTCCCATGTTCTCGAGCACATGATGTTCAAGGGAACCAAAGAACACGGTCCGGGTGAGTTTTCACGCATCATTGCCGAGAATGGCGGCCGTGAAAATGCGTTTACCAGCAAGGACTACACTGCGTATTTTCAGACGCTGGAAAAAAGCCGTTTGCCTGTCAGTTTTGAACTGGAAGCGGACCGCATGCGCAACCTGACCCTGCCGGAAGAGGAGTTCCAGAAAGAACGGGAGGTGGTAAAAGAGGAGCGTAAATTGCGCACCGAGGACAAACCGCGATCCCTGACCTATGAACAATTCAATGCGACTGCTTTTGTCACCAGTCCCTATCGACATCCTACAATCGGCTGGATGGACGATCTTAATAATCTTACCGTCCAGGATCTGAAGCAGTGGTATCGCCAATGGTATGCGCCCAACAATGCGACCCTGGTGGTGGTCGGTGATGTTGATCCCGACGAAGTCTATGACCTGGCCAGAAAATATTTCGGACGCCTGCCAAGTGTCGAGTTACCCGAGATCAAGCCGCGAGTGGAAACAGCGCAACTCGGCGAACGGCGTATTACGGTTCGCCAGCCGGCCGAGCTGCCTTACCTGATGATCGGTTACCACGTACCGGTGTTGAAAACCGCCGATCCCGAATGGGAGGCCTATGCGCTGGAAGTACTGTCCGGCATATTGAGCAGCGGTGACAGTGCCCGCTTGCCATCACGCCTGGTTCGGGGCAGACAAATTGCCGCCGGGGCCGATGCCGGCTACGACCTGTATTCACGACAGGAAGATCAGTTCCTGTTCAGCGCCACCCCGGCGCGTGGCCACGACATCAGCGAACTGGAGAATGCCTTGCTGGAGGAAATCGAACGGCTCAAGAACGAGCCGGTCAGCGAACAGGAACTTGCGCGTATCAAGGCACAGGTTGTGGCCAGCGACGTTTATGAAAAGGATTCTGTGTTTTATCAGGCGATGCAGATGGGAACGCTGGAGACAGTCGGGCTGGGTTGGCAGGTCATGGATGAATACCGGGACAAGATCAATGCAGTCACACCGGAACAGATTCAGGCCGTGGCGCGAAAGTATCTGCAAAACAGCAACCGTACTGTTGCAGTACTCGATCCGTTACCGATCAATGGCGAATCTGCAGACAAAGAGATGCCTCAACAGAGTACTGATTCAGGTCCGTCCGACAAGTGAAAATGATGAACCGATTAAACTGGAAAATTGCCCTTGCCGTTATTGTTATTCTGCTGCTGACCTTCGCGTTGGCCCGCCTTGAGCGGAATAACGTAACAGGTTCGAACACCACGGCACACAAGACGTTCCAGATCCAGAACTGGAAGACCTCAAACGGTGCTCGAGTCGTCTTTGTTCCCGCACCGCAATTACCTATGGTTGACGTCAAGGTCGTGTTTGACGCCGGCAGTGCCCGGGACAGAGCATTTCCCGGTCTTGCCAAGATTACCGGCGCAATGCTCAACGAAGGCGCAGGGAAATGGAATACCGGGCAACTGGCCGAGCGGTTTGACAATATCGGTGCCAATTACAGTGCTTCGGTACAGCGTGACATGGCGGCATTCAGCCTGCGCAGCCTGACTGAAAAGAAACTGCTCGATCAGGCGGTCGAGACATTTGCGACCATTCTCGGCGAACCGACCTTTCCCTACGAATCTTTCAAGCGGGTACAGAGGAATACCCTGGTCGGCTTGCAAAACAAGAAACAGTCCCCTGGCGATCTGGCTGAGGATCTTTTCTATAAAAATCTGTACGGCGACCATCCTTACGCGCATCCGGTGTCGGGTGATGAAGAGAGCGTAAAGGCGATGGAAATTGCCGACCTGAAAGCGTTTTATCAACGTTACCTCGTCGCGAGCAATGCGGTGGTGGCCATTGTCGGTCAACTGGATCGTCAACAGGCCGAAGAACTGGCCGAACAGGTAACGGCAAAACTGGAACCGGGTGAACCTGCTCCGGCACTGCCTGAAGTCGAAGGTCTGAAGCAGGCCATACAGATCAATCAGTCACATCCATCGACCCAGACCCATATCCTGGTGGGTCAACCGGGTATGCGGCGAGGTGATCGCGATTATTTCAGTCTTTATGTTGGTAATCACATTCTCGGCGGTAGCGGTTTTGGTTCGAGAATTATGCAGACGATTCGTGAGAAACGCGGCCTGGCCTACAGCAGTTACAGTTACTTTTTGCCGCAGCGGGTCAAGGGTCCGTTCATAATGGGTTTGCAAACCAGTAACAACCAGGCGCAACAGGCGCTTGAGTTACTGCATGATGTGCTGGTGACCTTCATCGACAAGGGGCCGACAGAAGAGGAGCTTGAGCATGCCAGGAAGAACATCACCGGTGGCTTTCCGCTACGCATAGACAGTAACAGCAATATTGTGAACTATATTGCCATGATCGAGTTCTATGATTTACCGCACGATTATCTGGACACGTTCAACGACAAGGTCCAGGCAGTGAGTGCAGCAGATATTCGCGACGCCTTCCAGAGAAGGGTTCATCCTGACAAGCTGCTCACCGTGACGGTTGGCAATGGAAAACTGGCCGAATAAATTGTGCTCCCGGCTGACGCTGCAGGCATACACATAGGCTGACTTGTTTATATCCCGATCGCCGGTTGAGTTCACCTGGCTGAAACTTCCCAGTCCACTATTATCTGTTTTCTGTTCATCTTCTATCTTGTGTGATAAATCATTGCCTAATGTGAGTTCGGAGTCCAGACATGGCAAGTCAGCGTAACCAGTTCAGGATTATCGGTGGCGAGTGGCGGGGCCGCAAACTGGGTTTCTTTCCAGTACCAGGTTTGCGACCAACGCCGGACCGGGTACGCGAGACACTGTTTAACTGGTTGGCACCGATCATTCAGGGTGCCAGGGTGCTGGACCTGTTCGCCGGCAGCGGAGCGCTGGGATTTGAAGCAGCTTCACGTGGTGCGAGTCGGGTGACACTGGTGGACAGCCATCCGCGTGTGGTTTCCCAGTTGCAACAGAATGCGCGATTGTTGCAGGCAGAACAGGTCACTATCTGTCAGTCAGAAGCTTTGCGTTATCTGGACAGGCCGGGAGAAACCTGTGATGTGGTCTTTCTGGATCCTCCTTATCAGTCGGACGTGCTGGAGGAGTGCTTTGCCAAGCTGGAAGATAGCTGGCTGGAAAAAGAAGCCTGGATCTACTTTGAACACGATAGTCACAAGCGGATGCCAACTCTACCTGAAAATTGGCAATTACATCGCGACAAGGAAGCCGGGCAGGTTGCCTATCAACTCGCCCGGCGTACTGCTATCCAGTAGAAAATATCGACATGGTCGTGGCCGGAGTGACAGGGTAAACTGGCTGCAGGAAAAGCGGGGGACATCCATTATGCGAATCGCTATCTATCCGGGCACCTTTGATCCGATTACCAACGGTCACAGCGATCTGGTGCAACGGGCCAGCCGTCTGTTTGACAAGGTTATCGTGGCCATTGCTGCCGGGGGCACTGGCAAGCAACCTGTTTTCTCACTGGATGAACGAATCAATATGGCCACGGAAGTGCTTCAGGAGCTGGGTAATGTTCGGGTCAGTGGATTTGATAAACTTCTGGTCGATTTCATGCAGGAACAAAATGCAACCGTGATTATTCGTGGTCTGCGGGCCGTCTCCGATTTCGAGTACGAGTTTCAGCTTGCCAGCATGAACAGACACCTTGCGGAAAATATCGAGACCGTCTTTATGACCCCGGCCGAGGAATACTCCTATATTTCATCCAGCCTGGTGCGTGAGGTGGCCAGACTGGGTGGTAATGTGTCCCCGTTTGTCCACGAGAAAGTTGTGGCTGCATTGAGCAAACGGCTGCGGTAAAATTCACGCCTCCTACTCAAGTCTGGAAGACCCCATGTCCCTACTGATTACCGATGAATGTATCAACTGTGATGTGTGCGAACCGGAATGTCCGAACAACGCCATTTCGCAGGGCGAGGAAATCTACGAAATCGATCCCAACCTGTGTACGGAATGCGTCGGTCATTTCGACGAGCCCCAGTGTATCGAGGTTTGTCCGGTGGATTGCATTCTTGTCGATCCGGACAACGAGGAGACTCGGGAACAGCTGATGACCAAATACCAGAAACTGGTCGCACCGGCTTAATAGGTGTATTCCCAAACTGGAATGCCCAAAAGCCCCAACCGGGGCTTTTTTATTAATTGGCGGTTTGGCAGGTTGTGGCACCTCGGCGCCGATTCGAAGAAGAATTTGATACCATTTTATTGTTGAACAATTACAGCTCCAATTCCGAGCATAGAGAGACACTTGTATAAATTCAGCGAGGTTGGATGAAGTCATGAAACGTCTTGCCAGTTACCTGCTGGTGGTTGCTGCATTACTGTTAACTGCCTGTGGCAGGACGATGCCTCCATCAGCAGCAGTGGCTTCCGCCCATCCGATGGCCACCGAAGCCGGACTGGAGATTCTTGATGCCGGTGGAAATGCATTTGATGCGGCCGTGGCTGTGAGTGCCACCCTGGCCGTGGTCGAACCCTACAGTTCCGGTCTCGGCGGCGGGGGATTCTGGCTGTTACATGAAGCTGACAGTGGTCGAGATATCATGATCGACGGACGGGAACGGGCCCCGCTGGCTGCGCATCGTGATATGTATCTGGACGACGAAGGTAAGGTGATTGACGGCCTGTCCGTCAATGGTCCGCTGGCCGCCGGGATACCCGGCGAACCTGCGGCGCTGGTGCATCTCGCCGAGCGCTATGGTCGACTGCCCCTCTCCCGTTCACTGGCACCGGCAATTAGCGCGGCCCGCGAGGGCTTTGCCGTTACCCCGCATTATCAACGCATGGCGGGATTTCGTCTCGAGGTATTGCGTCGTTCGCCGGCCGCCGCGCAAACATTTTTGCTGAATAATCAGGTTCCACCATTGGGTCATTCTGTTCGTCAACCGGCCCTGGCAAATACCCTGGAGCAAATTGCGAGCAGTGGTTTTGATGGTTTTTACAGTGGCGAAGTTGCTGACAGGCTGGTGAGCGGTAATCGCACGGCCGGCGGGATATGGACCCATAAAGACCTTGAACAGTATCGCGTCGTGGAGCGTGAACCTGTTATTGGTCATTATGGAAAGTATCGAATCATTTCCGCATCGCCACCCTCATCCGGTGGAGTGGCGCTGGTTACGATGCTGAATATACTCGAAGGTTATGATCTGGCGAATCTGCCAGTGGTAGACCGACAACACCTGATCATCGAAGCCATGCGACGCGCCTATCGGGATCGGGCTGAATATCTCGGTGATCCTGATTACGTGCAGATGGATATTCAACGTCTTACCAGCAAGGACCACGCGGCACGTTTGCGACAATCTATTAGTATGAAGCAGGCGACAGAAAGCAGGCGCCTGCCAGCAGTGACG
>JASFNY010000041.1:0-9724 GCA_050116795.1 Thiohalophilus sp. | reverse complement strand
CTGTTGCATGACCAAGTTGCCGGGAGTGGCGACGATTACAAAGCTGCGCGTCCTCAGCCGTCACCAGCAACTGATTCGGCTCGATTTCGAAGATGGTTTCGACCAGGGACACAGCGAAAAACTGGTGGATCGCTATAGCGCGGCATTATCCGACGTCAACGTCGTGGTGCTGTCCGACTACGGCAAGGGAACCCTGGGCCAGATTCAGACGCTGATTCAACAGGCTCGCCAGGCCGGTAAGCCGGTGATCATCGATCCCAAGGGCAGTGATTTTGAAAAGTATCGCGGGGCCACGCTGATCACCCCGAACATGCACGAGTTCGAAGGCGTCGTCGGCCATTGCGCCAACGACGAGGAACTGGTGCAAAAGGGACAGGCCCTGATGCAACAACTGGATCTGGATGCGCTGCTGGTGACCCGCAGTGAACGCGGCATGACTCTGTTGCAAAAGGATCATGCCGCCATTCACCTGCCCACCCATGCGAAAGAGGTGTTCGATGTGACCGGGGCCGGCGATACCGTGGTGTCGGTGCTTGCCGCCGCACTTGCTGCGGGCAGCAACCTGGCCGATGCGACTTCGCTGTCCAACATTGCCGCCGGCATCGTCGTCAGCAAGCTGGGCACGGCGACGGTGACAGTGGATGAAATCCGTCGTGCCCTGCGTGAACAACATGAGATTCATCGTGGCGTCATGGATGAAGACGATCTGCTCAAACAGATCACCGATGCCAGGGATCATGGCGAGACCGTGGTCATGACCAACGGCTGTTTCGATATTCTGCACGCAGGCCATGTTACCTACCTCGAGCAGGCGCGCGAACTCGGCGATCGACTGGTGGTTGCCGTCAACGATGATGAATCGGTGCGTCGCATCAAGGGCGCGGATCGTCCCGTCAACACACTCAACAAACGCATGCGCATGCTGGCGGCGCTGGAATGTGTCGACTGGGTGGTGCCTTTCTATGAAGACACACCGACACGTTTGATCTGCAAGCTGCAGCCCAACGTGCTGGTCAAGGGCGGGGACAACGATCCCGATAAAATTCCGGGTGGCGATTGCGTGCGAGAGGCTGGTGGTGAGGTCAAGGTGCTGGGTTACGTCGAAGGCGTCTCGACCACCGGGATCATCGGCGCGATTCGCGAGTCGGAAAAAAAGACCCGAAAAACGGAATCTTCAGAATCGGATTAGGGATGAGTGAACAGCCACAGTCCCTCTCCGTCGATATCGTAATCATCGGTGGTGGCATCGCCGGTTTATGGTTGTTGTCCCGTCTGCGTCGCGAGGGTTATCAGGCTATCCTGCTGGAAAGCCATGCACTGGGTGCCGGTCAGACCCGCTACGCCCAGGGCATCATTCACGGCGGTACCAAGTATGCCCTCACCGGCAAACTGACCGCCTCTTCCGAAGCCGTGTCCCGCATGCCCGGCATCTGGCGTGATTGCCTGCAGGGCAAGGGGGAAGTCGATCTGGCACGAGTACAGCTTCTTTCCGATCATCAATACATGTGGTCGACCGGCAGTCTGACTTCACGGTTGGCCGGTTTCTTTGCCAGTCATGTCATGCAAAGCCGTACGCACACGGTCGACAAATCCGGTTGGCCCAGCGTGTTTCAAAACAAGAAATTCCGGGGACAGGTCTATCGTCTGGACGAACCGGTGCTGGATACCATGAGCGTGATTCGGGCGCTGGCCGAACCGCAACAAGCAGCGATTGCGCATATCGATTCTGATTCAATAAAGCTGGTCGATGACACGCTCGAATTTCGAACAATTGACTCAGCCGCCTGGAAAGTCACAGCCAAGCGAATCGTATTGACTGCCGGCAAGGGCAACGCGGCACTGGTAAAGCTGGCCCACCACGAGCAACCGGCCATGCAGACCCGGCCATTGAAAATGGTGATAGTGCGCGGTGGTCTGCCGGAAGCGTTGTTTGCCCATTGCGTTGATGCCAATGTTAATCCACGTATTACGATCACCAGTCACCGCGACAGCAGTAACGAGATCGTCTGGTACCTGGGTGGACAGGTGGCAGAGGAAGGCGTTGATCGCAGTGATAAACAACAGATCGCTGAAGCAAAGCAGGAGTTGCAGAACCTGTTGCCGTGGGTGGATTTCAGTCATAGCGAATGGGCAAATCTTTATATAGAGCGTGCCGAGCCGCAGCAGCCGGGCGGCAAGCGGCCCGACAACTCGTACGTACACGAACAGGACAGGGTGATGACCGCCTGGCCGACCAAGATGGCACTGGCCCCCAACCTGGCCGCCGAGATCCTGGATCGCTTGCAACGCGCCGGAATCTCGCCGGGCCACGCACAAGCATTGCCATCATGGCCGTCGCCGCCTTTCGCGGTATTACCCTGGCAAGAGGAGGAACGATGGAAATCAGGCCACTAGGGTCGACTGGTATCAAGGTTAGCGTCCTGGGTCTGGGGACAGTCAAGTTCGGGCGCGACCAGGAGGTCAAGTATCCGACCGGCTTTACCATACCGGATGATGACCAGGTGCGTGACATTCTTGGACTGACCCGCGAGCTCGGCATCAACTTTATCGACACCGCACCGGCCTACGGCAACAGCGAGGAACGTCTCGGGCAATTGCTGCCGGACAAGAACGACTGGGTGATCATGACCAAGGTCGGCGAGATATTCGAGAACGGTGCGTCACGTTTTGATTTTTCCGCTGAACATACCCGCATGAGTGTGGAACGCAGTCTGAAGCGTCTGGGCCGTGACATGCTGGATATCGTGCTGGTCCACTCCGACGGCAATGACATGGACATCATTCAAAACCAGGGTGCGCTGGGTGAACTGGATCGGCTCAAACAGGAAGGGCTGATCAAATCCTACGGCATGTCCACCAAGACAACAGAAGGTGGTATGTGGATCGTTGAGAACACCGACGTGGTGATGGCGACGCTTAACCTGAGTGACGATCATGATCTGCCGGTCATCGCGCGCGCCCATGAACTCAACAAGGGTGTCGTGATTAAAAAGGGACTGCAAAGTGGACATGCAAACGACGTGGAGAAAGCTTTCGAACATGTCTTCAGTCATGCCGGTGTCAGCAGCATGATCGTCGGCACCATCAATCCAGAACATCTGCGACTGAATGTCGCGATCACCAACCAGGTGATCGATATACTGCACGAACAGGGCCGGTGAATAGCAACACGAAACGCATTCTGGTGATTGGGCCGGCCTGGGTCGGTGATATGGTCATGGCGCAAAGCCTGTTCATGACTCTGCGCGAACAATATGAAGATGCTCAAATCGATGTGGTCGCCCCGGCATGGTCAATGCCTATCCTGGCACGGATGCCCGAGGTATCGCAGGGTATCAGCCTGCCGGTTGCGCACAAACAGCTGGGCTTGAGCAAACGCTGGAAACTGGGGCGTGAGTTAAAAGCCGCCCACTATGATCAGGCCATTGTTTTGCCGCGCTCCTACAAGGCGGCACTGGTGCCGTTTTTTGCCGGTATTGCGCAGCGTACCGGTTATCGTGGTGAGATGCGTTACGGCCTCATCAATGATATTCGGCCGCTGGATAAAAGCGTGTTGACCCGAACTGTTCAGCGCTACGTGGCACTCGGGTTGCCGAAAAGCGCAAACCTGCCGCCTGCCGTTCCCTATCCTCGATTGAAAATCGACAGCGGAAACCAGCGACGCCTGCTGGAACAACTGGGGCTGAAATCGGATCGGCCGCTGGTCGGCCTGATGCCGGGCGCGGAATACGGCCCCGCCAAGCAGTGGCCGATCGACAAGTACATCGAACTGGCCCGCCGCCTGATCGCCAGGGGTGAACAGGTCTGGGTATTCGGTTCCCGCAAGGAGCAGGCACTGGGTGAACAGATAACCGATGCTGTTCAGGGTGTCATGAACCTGTGTGGCAAGACCTCACTCGAGGATGCAATTGATCTGATCGCCCTGTGTGGCAAAGTGGTGACTAATGATTCGGGACTCATGCACGTGGCCTGTGCCACCGATGCTGAGGTGATTGCCATTTACGGTTCCTCGAGTCCTGACTATACGCCGCCTTTATCCGACAAAGCGACCGTTGTATACAAGAACCTCGAATGCAGCCCCTGTTTCGATCGTACTTGCAGGTTTGGGCATTACAATTGTCTTGAGAATATTGATGTGAATGAATTGGGAATATAACGAAACCTGACTTCCAAACATTATGTCTACTCGAGTCTTCCTGCTGCTATAGTTAACAGCAGGACAAGAATACTTTTATTTTAAGCAAAATATGATGAGCACCCTGTCAGCAGTATTGATCGTAAAGGATGAAGCGGAAAATCTGCCGGATTGCCTGGAATCGGTACGTTGGGCGGACGAGATCGTGGTGGTTGATGCAGGCAGCCGGGATGATACGCAGGCAATAGCTCGACGCTATACCGAAAATGTTTATAGCGAAACCGACTGGCAGGGATTCGGTGTGCAGCGCCAGCGAGCCCAGCAACGGGCCACGGGGGACTGGGTATTCATGATTGATGCCGATGAGCGAGTCACACCCGAATTGAAAAGCTCAATCCAGAAAGCCGTGGCGCAAAATGATCAAAAACGGGTTTACGCGGTGCCGAGGCTGTCATGGGTGTTCGGGCGATTTATCCGGCATAGCGGCTGGTATCCGGATCATGTGATTCGGCTCTATCCACGCAACCGGGCCGGTTACGGGGATGAACGGGTTCATGAAAAGCTGCATTACGGTGATGACATGCAACTCGCCAATCTTCACGGTGATTTGATTCACTACACCTACCGGGATCTTGAGCATTACCTGGTGAAGTCTGCCCAATATGCCGCCGAGTGGGCGAGGCAAAGAGAGTCACGTGGAAAACGCGGAAGCCTGTTGGAAGGTCTGCTGCACGGCATCGGTTGTTTTATCAAGATGTATCTGGTTCGTGCCGGCTTTCTGGATGGAAAACAGGGATTCCTGCTGGCCGTGCTGTCTGCACATTCGACGTTTGCCAAGTATGCCGACCTCTGGGTCAGGCAGAACTCAAACCGCTCATAACAGCTTATTCTTTATCTCTGTCGCGGCGGCATCGATATCGATGCTTTGCATGTCCCGTTCACCGGCTTCGGCGGGCGGCATGAAGCCCAGGCGTCTTGCTTCGCTATTCAGCGTTTGCCAACGTAGCGACGTGGCGGAACGTCGACGGGGATAAAAGGCGGCAGTCGGCACATCCAGCGCGCCGGCGATATGCAACGGTCCGGTGGAGCCGCTGATAAACAGTGCGGCGTTTTGCAAAAACACGGCAAAACTGACCAGGCCATGTTGTGAGTGGTAGATGCTGTGAGAAATATCATGGATCAGGTTGCCAAGATGCTTGGCCTGTTCCAGTTCACCGGGTCCGGCGGTTATCACAATATGATATCTGTGACCGATATTGAGTGATCGTACCAGCCGGGCATATTGATCGAGACTCAGGTTACTGGCCGAGCCGCCACTGCCAGGGTGAACGATAACCAGGGCCGGATCACCGTTGATGGCGTGTTTGTCGAAAAAATCCTGGCGACTTTCGCGGACGCGCTCCGGCGGGAATTGCAGATATGGTCCGCCGGGAATAGCAGGAATATCTAGATGCTGATCCTGCAGGTAACGAATGGCCATATCCAGGTTATAGACGTATTCCGGTTTTTCCGAGAGGGAACGTCGTTGTTTCAGCCGATGGTTGTAAAACACCTGGGCCAGCTTGGTTGCCGGCGCCAGTCGATATCTGATACCGGCCAGCAAGACAAGCCATCCGATACGCGTGGTGGAAAACAGGGTGATTACGCCATCATAACGCTGATTGCGGATAGTCTGCACAAGTTGCCATTGTTTATACGGTGAGGCTTGTTTACCGGGATCGATAATAATGTCATCGATTGAATCACAGGCCCGGGCTATGTCGCGAGTATACTCAGGTACCAGAGCATGCAGGGTGCAGCCCGGGAGTGACTGTTTGAGAAATTTAAAAACCGGCAGGCTCAGCATAAAATCGCCGAGTTTATCGTTGCGCACGATCAGGATTTTCTGTCGGGACGAGTCTGCCATAGTTTAAATAGCCATCTGAATTAAAGAAGGTATCGTATTGTCCGTGATGTGTAAAACATGCTGTGGTTATTATAAAATAAATCTGTCATCCAATACCGGGAAAGCCGAATGAAATTGTGGTTCGAACGTGGTGCCTGGGCATCGCGAAAAGGCCGGCAGAAAGCGGCACAACTCAGCCCGGACAAGATACGGAGCATTGCCGTCATTCGTCATGCGGCACTGGGAGACATGGTGCTGGTCAGGGCATTTCTCGGTGAACTTCGTAAACATTTTCCCAATGCAAGCATCACCCTGAGCCTGGTGAGCAACTATACCTATGGTGTGCCGGAGGACATGGTGGATCGCCTGCATGTTATCCATGGTAGCGATCAGCGCCAGGCCCCGACAGGTGAGAAGATCAGGAGGATCAAAGAACTCGGTTACCACGATCTGCTGTTCGACCTGGCAGCAACCAGTCGATCATTCTGGACCTGTTTGCTCAATCCCGCGGGACTCAAGATCGGTTTTCCCTACAGATCGATGCAGAAGCATCTTTATTATGACCTGGCTGTACTTCGTTCCGACTTCAAGTTCGAGGCGGAACTGATGCTGGACATGCTTAACCTGATCGGTTGTAAAACGGACTATCCACCAGACTTTCATATGAGCGTCGAACCGGCGAATCGGTCCGGCCCGTATGTTGTTTATTTCACCAGCGCATCGACCCCGGAGAAGTGCTGGCCGGAGGAGAGGTTCGCCGGGTTGATCGCGCAGGCTGCCAGCCGCTATCCGGATCAGGAACACCTGGTACTGGAAGGCAGGGAGGAATGGGAATCGGTGGAAAGCCTGATGAACAAGATAGGTAACATCGATAATGTAAGAAGCATTAAAGCCATGCCGCTGGATGAGACCATGTCGTTGCTGAAAGGTGCACAACTTGTCGTTTGCAACGATACCGGTATACGCAACCTGGCGATCGCACTGGATACTCCCACCCTCGGGATTTTTTACAGCACGGTACCTTATAGATACTGGCCCCGTTACGGATGCCATGATGCGGTATTCATGACCGATGGCAGTGTGCCACCAGTAGAGGCGGTATACGAAAGTTACGACAAACTGTTGTCCAGGGATGAAGCATGAAGCTGATGATGCTTTGCACCTCCGATGGTTATGGAGGGCTCGAGCTGTATGCCGCAGAGGAGGTCCGGCAGCTCCAGGCCCGGGGATATGAATGCCTTCCGGTCGTCAGCCCTGGAAGTATGCTTGACAAAAGATTGCAGGAATTCAATCTCAAACCTGCGCATTGCGCCGTAATGAACCATCGTATGCCACTCCTTGCGGCAAAGAGACTTGCACGATTAATCGATGATAAAAAAATCGATCTGATTCATATTCACTGGAACAATGATCTCAACCTGGCCGTGCTGGCCAAGCGATTCAGCCGGCGTCGTCCCGGGCTGGTATACAGCCGGCATATGGCCATCACCCGCAGTAAGAAAGATCCCTTCCATCGCTGGTTTTATCAACAAGTGGATCGGCTGATCGTGATTACCCACCAGATGCAAAAGGAAGCAGAACAGTATCTGCCGCTGAACCCGGATCAAATAACCCGGCTATATCTCGGCGTGGCAGAGGTTGATGAGTCACCGGCACCGGAAAAGGACTGCTTCAATGATGAGTTTCCTCGACGCAAACTCAACCTTGGGCTGTTCGGGCGTATCGAGCCCTACAAGGGCCAGCACCTGTTAATAGAAGCTGTGGAAAAACTGGTCAGTGAAGGATGTGATATCTCCGCCACGATATACGGCCATGTGATGGATGAAAAATATTATGCCGATCTGCAGCAACGGGTCGCAAATGCGCATCTAGCCGGGAACGTCCGTTTCGAATCCTTCGTCAAGCAACCGGCCGAACGTATGAAGTGTTATGATGTGATCGCGCTGACAACCTATTGCGAAACATTCGGTCTGGTGTTGCTCGAAGCAATGCATGCCGGTATTGCGGTCATCGGGAGTCGTTGCGGAGGAGTGCCTGAGATCATCACTGAAGGTGAAACCGGCATACTGTTCACGCCAGGTTCGGTAATTGACCTGGCATCAGGAATCAAGCGTCTCTATGACCAGCCGGACTGGACAGCCGAACTCGGCATCAGGGGGAAACAGGTCGCCCGGGAAAAGTTCTCTGAAAAAAATCACTTCAAGGAACTGGAAAATATCCTGCTCGAAGCACAAAGGATTATTTTAAACAAATGAGCACTCGCCATATCAATTACCATCCAGGAAAACTGCTGCGTTTTGTTCGAAAACTGGTCTGGTTTTTAACGGTTTATCTTCCGCCGCAAAGGGCAGTAACCATATCCACTCGCAATGGGGTCCTGACTTTCAACAGCAAGGACAAGACTACCGGCCGCAACCTGTTTGTTCATCGTAATCACGAGTTTGATGAAATGATGGGCTGTGTAGAGCAGTTAAAACAGGAGGGTTGCCTCCCTCAAGGCAAGGGCAGGGTTGTGCTGGATGTGGGTGGATATATTGGCATGTCCTCGACCGCCTTCCTCCTGGACGATGTCTTTGAAAAATCTGTTGCATTCGAGCCGTTTCCTGATAGTTACCTTTTGCTGCAAAAGAATATCGATAATAACCGGTTGCAGGGCAGGTTACTCGCACACAACATGGCGTTATCGGATGCCGAAGGCTCATTGAACTTTGAACTTAGCGAGAAGAACTACGGTGATCATCGGATCAGAAGTGAACAGCATAATCAGTCGAATGCTTTTGCTGAACACAAGCGCCATGTGATAACAGTCCGCGCTGCGAGACTCGATGACCTGGATTCATCACAACTGGGAGTCGATAAAAACCAGATCGATCTGGTCTGGATGGACATCCAGGGACATGAGGCCCGCTTCATCAAGGGGGCCAGCAAATTCTTCAGCGAGTATTCACACGTGCCAGTTATCATGGAATTCTGGCCGTATGCTATCAAGCGTTCTGGTATCAGCCGGCAGGAATTCCTGGATCTTGTAGCCGGACTTTTCAGTGGTTATTTCGTCTATGAGAATGGAAAGTTGAACTATTTTTCCATGGATAACCTGGGTAGCTATTTTGATGAGCAGGATGGGCCACACCGGGGATCATCCATCATCTTGTGCAACAAACCAGAATAAAAACCGGGTTGCCTGTCATGAGTTTCGTCAGCATCACAAAAGATCATCGTCACATCCTCTACGATGCTTCGTTATTTTCAGACCCTGAGGATATCGTTTTCGATTCGACGGACTGGGCGCAACGTGATGCCATCGTCGGGTTTGCCGAGGGCCGTGGCACCACATTTTTTGTCAACTACCAGGACATGAGCCTGGCGCTGCGCCATTATCATCGAGGCGGCCTGATTTCGCGTTACCTGCCTGATTGCTATCTATGGACCGGTCTGAAGCGGACCCGCGCATGGCGGGAATTGCACCTGCTGCAGCGAATGCGCGAGATTGGCCTGCCGGTTCCACAACCAGTGGCGGCACAGGTGATTCGTGACGGCATATATTATACGGCCGATATCATGACGCGGAGAATTGGCGATGCGCGTACAGTCGCCCAGTTGCTGGTTATCGCGCCATTCGAGGCAACGCGTTGGCAGGCGATTGGACAATTAATTCGTCGCTTTCATGAACAGGGCGTCTATCATGCCGATCTCAACGCCAATAA
>JASFNY010000040.1:0-9737 GCA_050116795.1 Thiohalophilus sp. | reverse complement strand
TGCATGGGACGCAACGCCAACAAGCGACTGGCAAGAGCCCTGGGATTCGCTGACGAGGCCGGCCTCAAGGTACCCAAACTGCGAGAGATCCAGAGCAAGCTCTAGTCAGTACTCTCACGTGCTTGCTGTAACAAGTGGCAAAGCGTCTCGGCACCCTGGAGAATACGCAAGCTATGCCGTTGCAGTTGATCGGGATTGATCAAATATAGCTGTCCATGTTGCACCGCGGGGATCTGTTGCCACTTTTCCCAGCTCTGCAGCCAATTTTGATGCTGTTCCTGCACTCCGCCAACAATGATCACCTGGGGTGCCCGCTCGATCACGGCTTCGACACCTACACGGGGTGTCAGGGCCGGTGCATCGGCAAAGATATTTCGCCCGCCGCACAGGCGAATCACATCCCCGATCAGATGCTGTCCATTCACAGTCATCAACGGCCGATCCCATATCTGATAAAACACGCTCACAGGCTCCCGCCCGCTGTAGCGCCGTAACCCGTCCAAATGGTTATTGAACTGTTCGATTACCGATTTTGCCTGCTCTTCCGTGCCGGTCAATTCAGACAGGCGGACCAGGCTATCGGGAATATCCGTAAGCCGACGTGGTTCACTGATAAAGACCGGTAGATTGAAGCGCCGTAACTTTTCCAGATCGACAGGTTTGTTACCGGTTCCCCAGGCAATTACCAGATCGGGTGAAAGACTGACAATACGTTCCAGATCGAGTGCGTTGTTTCCGCCTACACGCGGAATCTTCTGTGCAGCCTCGGGATAATCGCTGTAATCGACAGTACCCACGATACGATCGCCTACCCCGATACTGAACAACAACTCGGTAATATGTGGTGCCAGGCTGACGATGCGTTGTGCGGGTTGTTTCAATTCAACGTGTTGACCGGCATCATCCGTTACGCTAATCGACGCGGCATGACCGCTATTGAGTAGCAGTAAACCAAGGTATATAAATACGAAACGTATCACTCGGTTCGACCACCCTCGATTTGACCGCCCTCGATTTGACCACCATGGAACAGCAGCTTTGGCAAGAGTTGTCCATCACGCTGCTCAACCTCGATACGCGTAAAACCTGCCAGATCAACTTTTAAACGAAACATGTTCTCCAGTGGCATGGCCAGCACGTGGCGCACGATCATTCTAATCATGCCGGCATGACCAATCACCAGCAGATGTTTGCCGGCATGTTGCAGTAACAGTTCATCCCAGGCGGCAATCACACGCTGTTCGAAATCACGCAGGGTTTCAGCGCCGGGTGGAATATTATTGATGGGGTCCGACCAGAAACGGAACAGCCGTTGTGGATCTTCGGCCATCAGTTCATCGGCGGTACGCCCTTCCCATTCACCGAATCCAATCTCCATCAGGCGGGGTTCCAGATCCAGTGACAGTTCGTGTCGTGTTGCCAGTTCCCTTGCAAAATCGGCGCATCGACAAAGACTCGACGAGATTATGTGCTGCCAAGGACAGTGATCGGCCACGGCCTCACGCATCTGCCGCCAGCCGGTTTCACTTAAAGGATCATCGATCTGGCCACGATACTTACGTCCACCAAGAGGTTCCCCATGGCGCAACAGATCGATAGTGGTCGTCAACGTCGTGTCGGTCATTACGGAATGTGCCGGAGTGCGTTCCCGGCTGGTTTACTTCAGAAGACCAGGCCGGCCAGGGTCAACAGGGCAAGCAGGGCCAGCCAAACTACCAGTGCCCGTTTAACCAGAGCCATAGCATGCTGAATGGGCAGGGTATCGATCCCTTCATCGTTATCGGCATCATCCGACTGCAGGGCCCCTTTTCCACTTTCAATCAGAAAAGCATCGCTTTCGCGCTGCCAGAGATCCGCCGGACTTTCCCAACGGCTCAGGGTATCCATGAAGTTGCCGGCCAGGGCATAACAAAGCACGGTGAGTCGGGCCGGAATCCAGGCCAGAATACGGTACAGATCACGGGTGGCGTTGCGGTATTCCTCGGTGACTTCCGGCTGCAGGCGGACCTGGCAACTGAGACGGAACAGCACCGCCCCGATTGGCCCCAGAATCAGAAACCAGAACAACACCCCGAAGACCCGGGTATTGGCCTCGACCAGGATTCGGTTGCGTACCTGTTCCACGAGCTCCGGCATCGAATCAGCCGCCAGTTCCTCCACATCGTCCAATCGGCGGGCACTGAGCACTGCGCCCTCAGCATCGTCCCGCTCAAGAGCCTGTATGACTTCCTCGACATCCTGCTCAAGATCGCGTGGGCCAAGGGTATAAATCAGAACCACCAGGCCGAACAAAAAAGTCAGCAGAGCTGATAGGGAACCAAGCAGCGCCAGGATAATCCAGACGCCCAGTGCCACCAGTCCGATAAACAGGATCACGCCAACCGGGCCGTCGCGCAGTGTCTGACCTTCCAGTTTTTGATAGAGGCTCTGGTGATATCGCGCAAACCAGTCGTATCGCCGTAGCTCGGACACCGGCTTGTAGAAAATCTCCACGGCCAATGCCATTAAAATACTTATCAGATTCATGATGCCCAGTTTCTATATAAAAGGTGTAAATATCAAGCGCCACATGAACTTACAGCCCCGCTCGAAACCGCTGCCAATCAAACGACGGGCCGGGGTCGGTCTTGCGCCCCGGCGCGATATCGCAGTGGCCCAAAATGCGCTCGGGGGTAATCAAGGGATATGCCTCCTGTATAAGCCTGACCACCCGTTGCAATTGCTCGTACTGGATTGCCTCGTAAGGCAGATCATCGGTTCCCTCGAGTTCGATACCGATGGAAAAATCGTTACAGTTGTCCCGCCCGGCAAACACCGACTCACCGGCGTGCCAGGCACGTTGTTGAAACGGCACATACTGCACCACCTCGCCGCTACGCCGAATCAACAGATGCGCGGAGACCTGTATGCCGCAGATCTCACGAAAATAGGGATGGCTGTCAGGATCGAGACAATTGGTGAAAAATCGGTCGATGTCAGGCGTGCCAAATTCATTCGGCGGCAGGCTGATGCCGTGGATCACCAGCAGTGAAATATCATCAGGTTCGGGCCGTGCGTTGCAGTTAGGCGAAGGGCACTGGCGCGCACCATGTAACAGGCCGGTCTTCGAATCGATATACATGCGGATATTTGCGTGTCCTTCGTGGACTGATTCTGGTTGTATCGCCATCCCTGCGAACCGTATCAATTTTGTTGACTTGCACATTACACCATTCATCCCCGGCTGTTAATATCAAGTGAACAACCCGCCCACCGGGCCGGGGGAAAATAACAACCACGGGAAACACATCATGGAAAACCTGCTGACCCGGCTCACCGAGTTGACCGGGACCCTTTCGGGCTATTTCTGGGGCATCCCCTCTATCGTCCTGCTGGTCGGCACCGGGCTGTATCTGACGATTCGCCTGCGCTTCGTGCAATTCCGTGGTTTTGGGCATTCCCTTAGACTGATCCGTGGCGATTTCGACAAACCAACCGATCCCGGTGAAGTCAGCCATTTCCAGGCGCTGTCCACGGCCCTCTCGGCCACGGTGGGCACCGGCAACATCGCCGGCGTGGCCACCGCCATTGCCCTTGGCGGGCCCGGCGCCGTGTTCTGGATGTGGATCACCGCCCTGGTCGGTATGGCCAGCAAATATGCCTCCTGCTCGCTGGCCCTGAAATTTCGCCGTTTCCACCCCGACGGGTCAGTGTCGGGCGGACCGATGTACACTCTGCTGCACGGACTCAACTTCAAGACCCTGGCGATACTGTTCGCCGCGTTCACCCTGATCGCCTCGTTCGGTATCGGTAACATGGTCCAGGCCAACTCGGTGGTTGACGGCCTGGCCTATGTGTTCCCGGAGGTCATGGAGTACCGTCTGGGGATCGGTGTAATCATTGCCATCCTGGTGGGCCTGGTGATTATCGGTGGTATTCGGCGCATTGCCAGCGTGACCTCGCGCATCGTGCCGTTCATGGCCATCTTCTACTGCGGGGCGGCGCTGGTCATCCTGTTCATGAACGTTGACAGGATTCCCGGGGCCTTTGCCACTATTTTTAACCTTGCGCTGAATCCCTGGGCCGCCGGTGGCGGCGCCATCGGGGCAGCCATCCAGTACGGTGTGGCGCGCGGGGTCTTCTCCAACGAAGCGGGACTGGGTTCCGCACCGATGGCCCATGCCGCGGCCCGCACCAACGAGCCGGCTCGCGAAGGGCTGGTCGCCATGATGGGACCGTTTATCGATACCATTATCATCTGTACCATGACCGCCCTGGTCATCGTCATAATGGGGGCCTGGGGCGAAGCGCGACCCGAGGGACTTGAAGGGGCGGCGCTGTCAGCCTATGCGTTCGATCAGGCGCTGGGCACAGTGGGCAGCTGGATTGTCGGTATCGGGCTGGTGTTCTTTGCCTACTCGACGATGATCGCATGGTCCTATTACGGTGATCGCAGCGCCGAATTCCTGTTCGGCGAGCGCGCGATCCTGCCCTATCGGATAATATTCACCGTGCTGGTAGTGGTCGGGGCCTACGTACCGTTGCAACTGGTCTGGAACTTTGCCGACATTGCCAACATCCTGATGGCGGTCCCCAACCTGATCAGCCTGATACTGCTGGCGACACTGGTGAAAAAACTGACTGATGACTATTTCAGTCGCATGCCGGACTGACTCGGCTAAAATTGGAAGATGCCGGCACCTTGCCTGCCGGCAGCAACAAGGAGTAATTCCATGATGACACAGCGCGTATTCAAGCATGGTTTGATCATGTTACTGGCAATGGGCCTGGCGGCCTGTGCCGGTAAAACCGAAGTGGAAAGCGATCTGGGTATTTCCGGTGCCCCCGACTGGGTCAATGAAGGTACCCAGTATCTCAATGATCGCGACGGAAGACTGTTCCATGGCGTCGGCAGTGCTCCCGCCATGGGTGATCATGCCCTGCAGGTTTCCACCGCGGACAACCGGGCGCGGGCCGAAGTAGCACGCATCCTCAGTTCGTATATGGATGTTGTCAGTAACGACTACAGTGCACATGCGGCCAGTGCGGGTCGCAGTGTTAACCAGCAAACGGTGTCCCGGCAAATTAACAACCTGACACGAGTTAATCTCACCGGCGTGAAAATTATTGGCCACTGGAAGGACGAAAAATCCGGCAGTATCTGGTCAATTGCAGAACTGGACATGAACCGCATGCAGGAGACACTGTCCAACGTTAACGATATGAATGCCGATCTGCGACGCTACATCAGCGATCAGGGCGGTAATATCTTCGATAAACTCGCTCAGGAGAAATAAACATGCTGTTCCGACACACCCGTCGTTATGCCTGGCTGTATGCTGTCCTTGCCCTGTCTGTGACCATTGCCGGTTGCGGAACGCAAGTCGAACGCATCGAACCCGAGAAAGTCACCGATCTCAGCGGCGCCTGGAACGACACCGACTCGCGACTGGTTTCCGAAGAGATGATTAACGACATGCTGTCGCGGCCCTGGGTAAATGATTTCAAACGCAGCACCGGCAAGCAACCGGCAGTAATTGTCGGCACAGTGCGTAACCTGAGTCATGAGCACATTAACACCAACACTTTCGTTAACGACATACAGCGAGCGCTGATCAATTCAGGCAGGGTCACCTTCGTTGCCTCACGTACCGAGCGTGAAGAAGTGCGCGACGAACGACTCGATCAGGACATTCACGCCAGCGCTGAAACCCGCAAAGCGATGGGGCAGGAATATGGCGCAGACTTCATGCTCAGTGGTCAGATCAATACCATCATCGATATGGAAGGCCGTACCCAGGTACGCTATTACCAGGTCGACCTGACCCTGATCAGTCTGACCGATAACCGCAAGCTATGGGTCGGCCAGAAGAAGATCAAGAAAGAGGTCATCAACAGCAAACTTCGCTTTTAGCAAGAATGTGGCCAGGACCCTTTATCACTGTTCGTCGACAGTGTTATGGAAGGTGTTCCTGAAACCGGCTCATGCCTTTATGTTTGCCACAGCGCCCCGTTCATTATGCCGTCAGCCTGTTGGCCGGACTGTTATGTCTGCTGCTGACCGGCTGCGCAACTTACAGTCGTAATTTTGAACAGGAAATCCAGAGCCTGGCCAGTCAGGATCCGGCTGCAGCGCTGGCAGCCCTGGAAAAGCAATCCCATCCCGAGCGTAACCGCCTGCTGTACCATCTAAACAAGGCCATGCTGTTGCATATGCTTGGCGACTATGCGGCCAGTAACAACGAGTTTGAACTGGGCAAAAAGATCATCGCGCATTATCAGGCCACAAGTATCAGCGAACAAAGTGCCGCGTTTTTCATCAATGACGGGACCCGCACCTACACCGGCTCACCACTCGAGCAATTGATGATACATGTCTATGCCGCAATCAACTATTTACTACAGGACAAGGTCGACGAGGCACGGGTGGAGGCACTGCAGATCGACCTGCGTTTACGCCAGCTACAGGAAAGAGAACCCGACTCAATCCTGAGCATCGATCCCTTTGTTCGATATCTCACCGGGATTATTTACGAACAGCTCGGCGAGATCGACGATGCCATGATCGCCTATCGCAAGGCCTATAATGCCTATCAGGAACATCAAAAAGTCTACGGCATGACAATTCCAGACCAACTAAAACGTGACCTTTTACGCAGCAGCCGGCGCCTGGGGCTCACCGAAGAGTACAAGACATACAAGGAACGCTTTGGCATCGACGCCGAGCCGCGTGATCCGAAAAATGCCGAACTGATTGTGCTGTTTCACAAGGACCTGGCTCCAATTAAACGCTCCCAGCGCATTGCCCAGGTCGACCCGGGGAGTGGTTACCTGGTCCATTTCGCTGTACCTGTCTACCAGGAACGCGACAGCGCTATCAGTCACGCCCGAATCAGCCTGGATGATACAAACGTCGATACCGAGAAAGTGGAAGACATTAGCAGTATTGCCCTGCGTACCCTGCAGGAAAGCATGCCGGCAATCATGGCGCGGGCACTGGCCCGGGCGGTAATCAAATACCAAATGTCGCGACAAGCGGGCGAGAACGATAACCTGGCGGGACTGCTCATGAATATAGCCGGCGTGATCAGCGAGCAGGCTGACACCCGCAGCTGGCTGACACTGCCCGGTCAGATACAGATGGCACGTGTCACACTCCCCCCGGGCGACTATAATGTCAACCTGGAACTGATCGGACAGGCCGGCCATGTTTTCTCGACGCACAACCTGGGCCAGATCACATTACATCAGAGCAACACCGGGTATCTGTCCTATTTCTGGTTTCCGGCATATCAACCAGTGAGGCACTAGCATGTACAATTTCATTCGCTTATCACGACTGTTGACTGCGACTCTGATCATCGCCCTGGGCCTGGCAGGATGTGCCTCCCAACGCGAAGATACCGGTAAACCGGACTGGATCAGCGGAAACAGCAAGGCCTATCCTGCCGAGCAATTTCTCATCGGCCGCGGTGAAGCGGAAATTGCTGCCGTTGCCCGCGATCGTGCCCGCGCCGATCTGGCCAAGATCTTCGAGGTCAGCATCAACGAACAGAGCCGGGACATCACCGAATACAGTCGCACAGGCAGTGGCGGAAAGACCCTCGCAAACCTGGAGGCCAGTGCCACACGACAGATATCGACAAGCACAGATCAGACTCTGTCGCATATCGAGATCGGCGAGGTCTGGCAGGATCCAAAAACCGGACGCCATTACGCGCTGGCGATACTGGACCGGTTAAAAGCGGAAGCGCAACTTCGCAACGCAATCCAGCAACTCGACAGCGTGACCGCCACTGCAATCGCTGCCGCGCGGGAAGAGAACCAGCTGCTGAGAAAACTTGGCCACGCGGAGCGTGCTGTGCAGACACAGCTGCAGCGCCGTGCCCTGCAACGTCAATTGCAGGTAGTCAATCCGGGTGGCAACGGTGTCCCGGAACGTTATTCCCTGGCGCAGCTGTTGCAGGATCGCAATGGCCTTGCTGATCGCATCCGTATCAGCAGCGTTGTCACTCAGGATACTTCCGGCCAACTACCCAGCCTGATTGCCGGTGCGCTGGCCGAGGCAGGTTTTCGCCAGGTCAACGACGCGGCCAACTATCAACTCGAGTCCAGTCTCGCCACCTCAGCCTTCAAGGACAACAACTGGCACTGGGTGCACGGCTCATTGAGCATCACCCTGATTTCTCTTCAGGATCGTTCGGTTCAGGGCACATACCGCTGGGAAATCAAACAGGCAGGCAGCCAGCCGTCACTGGCCCGCCAACGGGCACTGGACAGCCTGGCCACCCGGCTCGACAACGAACTGCGGCAGGTCATCATCTCCTTCGCATTACCGCAACAATAATAAAGAGTGCCCATGCCATTTAGCGTCCCCATCGAAGTAATTCGGCAACAGGTAAAACTCGCACTGGAAGAAGATGTCGGCAGCGGTGACGTCACCGCAGCCCTGTTGCCGGAAGACGAAAATGCCAATGCGCGACTCATCAGTCGACAGACGGCGGTGATTGCCGGTCGTCTCTGGTTCGACGAGGTATTCCGACAACTGGATGATCGAATCACGATCGACTGGCATGTGAATGAAGGGGAACAGGTGGCAGCAGATCAGGCATTGTGCGATCTGCATGGCCCGGTTCGTGCCCTGTTGACAGGTGAACGGGCCGCGCTGAATTTCCTGCAGACGCTCTCCGGTACGGCCACGACCGTTCGAAAATACGTAGAACGAATCAAGGGAACCGGCGCTCAGGTACTGGATACACGCAAGACTCTGCCCGGAATGCGGCTGGCCCAGAAATATGCAGTCAGTTGTGGTGGCGGGACCAATCACCGTATCGGACTTTACGACATGGTCTTGATCAAAGAGAACCACATCGCCGCCGCCGGCTCGATCTCCGAGGCGGTCAGAATAGCACGCCGCCTGTCACCAACCCTGAACATCGAGGTGGAAGTGGAAAACCTGGAACAACTCGATCAGGCCCTGGCTGCCGGGATTGAAAGGGTCTTGCTTGATAATATGAGCATTGTTCAGCTCAAACAGGCCGTCTCACTCAACAGTAATCGCGCCAGCCTGGAGGCTTCAGGCGGAGTGACACTCGACAATATTCGGGACATCGCTGAAACAGGCGTGGATTACATCTCTGTCGGGGCTCTCACCAAGGACGTGCGGGCTGTTGATCTGTCGCTGCGCATCACCAGCGTTGATGAGTAATCCATAAAAAGCAGCTCACTGCAAACCTGGCGATCGCAACTCGTAGACAGCAAATTCCTTTTTCACCAGCCAGACATCGCCGAGTCTTACCGGTAAATGCGTGCCGTCAGCACGTACCAGTTTCAGCGGATCTCCGCTTCTGATGATGAGATTTGGTTTTACAATCACTTGCCACTGGTTATACAGGTTTTTGACCAGTATGGCGGTATGCCCGGATTTTTGCTGTATGTCCGACTGGGTCTGGATCACTGCCGATTCAGCATGGGTGGAGAGACGCACAACAGCTACCTCTACGCGTTTGTCATCGGTTCGATGTAATCGGTTGATATAACCCAGGGTTATGCGATCCAACTCGGCATCCACCGGAGCAAAGGCCACCAGCTGACCGATTTTGATCGGCGCACTGAAGGCGGTCTCTTCTGTACCGATAAGCAGACCCCCGGAGCTGAAATTGATCATCGCCCACTGGGTATTCATATGTGCCTTGTCATCTTCCGCCAGTAACGAAGATTGCTGGGCCAGCTTGTCGACGAACTGACGTGAATCCATG
>JASFNY010000039.1:0-9863 GCA_050116795.1 Thiohalophilus sp. | reverse complement strand
ACAACATTTTGCAACGCGCGGTTTGCCCAAGAACATGCTGTTTATTGAAACCCCGGAAATATAAATCTCAGTCTGATTCCTTGAGCCACTTTTGCAGGGCATCAATAATCTTCTGGGCCTGGTCACGACTGGAGATGTTGAACTTTGATTTTTGCTGGTACTGACCGTTGCGTTTTTGATAGCGCCGGATTGTAAACTTGTCCGGTCCGAATTCGCCGGTCTTACGATCCATATCCTGATATCGGAAAATGATCGTCGACCAGGCGCCCTTGGTCAGAACAATTTTATCCAGCTGCCGGGAAACCAGGGTCCCGTCTTCATGATAATCCACACTTAATTCTTCAATGTCTGCCGACATGGTTCTTACCTCTTTAACTTG
The DNA here is from genome assembly GCA_050116795.1 of Thiohalophilus sp. Lineage (GTDB taxonomy): Bacteria > Pseudomonadota > Gammaproteobacteria > UBA6429 > Thiohalophilaceae > Thiohalophilus. Next base: position 9,484 of record JASFNY010000039.1, on the reverse strand, counting down.
CCTGTCGCTAATCGCCGCATAGGGTACCACAATAACCCCCGGCAGTTTCCAGCCGGTTGGGTAATTCCGTGAAACGAACTGATTATATAGCCCAATAATCCGGCAGAATCTGCCGGCATTCTCCTCATGTCGGTAACAATTCAAACCACATGGGCAGGGTCGCCAGACTGAGCATAGTACTGACAGTCACCGCTGCTGCATACACACCGGTATCGAGTCCATAGCGATCGCATATTACCACCCCGATCACCATACTGGGCATGGCTGCCTCCAGCACGACAGGTGCCAGCAAGTCAGGCTGCAGTGACAGGACCTCGGCTCCGCCCCATACGATCATCGGCATTAGCAATAACTGGATAATCACTACTACGGCCACTGAAGGCAGGCGTCGAATATGCAGCACCTCCCAGCGCAGGCTCATACCCAGTACCAGCAACATCAGGGGAATCACACTTTGTCCCAGCATCGACAGCGTCTTTTGCAATGCTTCGGGGTTCGGAACTCCAGAAAGATTCAGAATTACCGCCACTACCGCCGCCCACAATGGTGGAATGCGCAGTAGCCGATAACTGATCGATTCGCCGCTGTCCTGCTGCCCAAAGTGCTGGGCGAGCAGAATGCCGAGCGTGAATAATAACGGCGTCGAGGCGAACAGATCATACTGAATGGCAATACTGGCGGCCCAGTCACCAAATACCGAGACCAGAACCGGCAACCCTAGATACGTCGCGTTGGGAAACGCTGCCGCCAAAATGACCGCGCCGGTCACGCCGCGCGGCATTCCGCAAGTGCGACAGGCCAACCAGGCGATCACCAGAGAAACGATGATGCCCAGCGACGACAATACACTGATCTTGATCGAAGAGATCCCCAGCGGGGCATCCCACAGGATGGAAAGAATCAGCGCCGGTAATAACAGGTTATATACCAGCCCGGTGGCAACCTCGCGCACCTTGTCGCTGCCGACCCCGCCTGGTGCGAAGTAACGCCAGGCGACGCCACAGGCGATGAGAAACATCATCGAAAACAGGGTATTGAACATTTCCTTCCACCGCCTGGTAACATTATCGCCCGGTTTGTAACATTGACTATAGCCGCTTTATTGAAACACGCCCTGCTCTGGTGAGGGGTCGGGGCCGGCAGGTACCATGTTATACTCTTTCACTTTAGTAAAGGAGAAACCAGCATGCGAATTCTACATACCATGTTGCGCGTTGGAGATTTACAACGTTCGATTGATTTTTATACCAACGTGCTGGGTATGAAACTGCTGCGCCAGAAAGATTACCCGGACGGCAAGTTCACGCTGGCTTTTATCGGTTACCAGCCGGAATCCGAAGGGGCGGTTATCGAGTTGACCTACAACTGGGATACCGACAAGTATGATCTTGGTGAGGGCTACGGTCATATCGCCCTGGAAGTGGATGATGTTTACCAGGCCACCGAGGAAATTCGTGAGCGCGGCGGAAAGATCCTGCGCGATGCCGGGCCCATGAATGCCGGCACCACTATCATCGCCTTTGTTGAGGATCCGGATGGTTATCCGATCGAACTGATCGGCAAGAAACATTAAAGATAGAACCTGTCTCAAAATATGACGAGCGCAGGCGAGACAAGGCAAGAATGAACGAAAAAGCGGAGTTTTGTACAGGATGTACTTACTTCGCGGATGCCAGGGACGGCCGAGAGCGAGTTACACGTCAGTAAATGAGTATTTTGAGTTTATTTTTAACGCCGTATCGCCAAGCGCAGTAATTTAGAACAGGTTCTAGTACTCGCTATATTTTTTGTTACTCCCGCGGACCTTCTCCGCCGGATACTTATTGGCATTGATCTGCATCTTTCGCTGAACGGTATCCAGCAAGTCCACATCGAGACGCTCCGCCAGGCGTAACAGGTAAACCAGAATATCGGCCATTTCATAGGCCACTTCCTGATGTTTTTCCGGCGGCAGATTTTCGCTTTCAGATTGCTTCAACCATTGGAAGTGTTCGACCAGTTCAGCCGCTTCCACAATCAGTGCCATCGCCAGGTTCTTGGGAGAATGAAACTGTTCCCAATCCCGCTCTTCGGCGAATTGCCTGAGCTGTTGCTTGAGTTGTTCAAGATCGACATCGCTCATTACAGGCCCTTCAACTTGTCGCATGCTGCTGGCTGACAGACAACATGTCACGATGCAGTTCCATTTTATACCAGGTGTCGAGGGACACTAATTCTCGTTGACCATCCATGTACTCGAGCAACAAAGTCTTGAGTTCTTCGTGACGGTAGCCGGCAAGTCGAACCCGTACCAGATCGCCATCCCGATCGTTGTACCAGCTCCCGACGACCGGATCTTCACTCACTCTCATAGAACTCTCCCCATTACCGCCACTGGCTGAATGATCACTCATCGGTTACGCATCCCTGGGAAGCATCCTTGACGTTCTTGATGTATTTAAACAGGGTGCCGCGCTGTGCCTTGTAGGGCGGCATTACCCAGTCCTTGCGCCGCTGCTCCATCTCTTCGTCACTGACATCCACGTCCAGTCGGCGGCTTTCTGCATCAATGGTGATCACGTCACCGTTTTTGATCAGTCCCAGTGGTCCACCTTCCTGAGCTTCCGGGACCACATGGCCGATAATAAATCCGTGCGAGCCACCGGAAAAGCGGCCATCCGTGATCAAGGCCACATCTTTACCAAGACCGGCACCCATGATGGCAGAGGTTGGCGTGAGCATTTCCGGCATCCCTGGTCCTCCCTTGGGACCTTCATAGCGAATCACCACCACGTCACCCTTCTGTATTTCGTTGTTCTCCAGTCCCTTGAGCATCTCTTCTTCACAATCATATACCCGTGCAGGACCGGAAAAATGCAATCCTTCCTTGCCGGTGATCTTGGCCACCGAGCCACCCGGTGCGAGGTTACCTTTCAGGATCTGGATGTGGCCGGTTTGTTTGATTGGTTTGTCCAGTGGCATGAACACTTCCTGCCCGTCCTTTAGCCCCGGCAGATCCGCCAGGTTTTCGGCCAGGGTCTTGCCGGTCACCGTCAGGCAATCACCATTGATCAGATCGTGTTGCAGCAGGTACTTCATTACCGCGGGGGTACCACCGACGTTGTGCAGATCTTCCATGACATATTTGCCGCTCGGTTTGAGATCGGCCAGGAATGGAATCTTGTCACTGATCGACTGGAAGTCATCGATAGTCAACGGTACATCAACTGCACGCGCCATGGCGAGCAGGTGCAGTACTGCGTTGGTCGAACCACCCAGCGCCATCACCATCACGATGGCATTTTCAAACGCCTGGCGGGTCATGATGTCCCGCGGCTTGATATCATTTTCGAGCAAATGACGAATGGCGTGCCCGGCCTGCAAACATTCATCCAGCTTGCCTGTATCCACTGCCGGGATAGATGAACTGTAGGGCAAGCTCATGCCCAGTGCTTCGATGGCCGAGGCCATGGTGTTGGCCGTGTACATGCCGCCACAGGCACCCGGTCCGGGACAGGCATGTTCAACAATGCCTTCACGTTCGCTCTCCTCGATGCGACCACTGATGAACTCGCCATAACTCTGAAAGGCAGAGACGATATCCAGGGTCTTGTCGTGCCAGTGACCCGGCTTGATCGTTCCTCCGTAGATCATCAGTGAAGGACGGTTGATTCGCCCCATGGCGATCAATACGCCGGGCATGTTCTTGTCACACCCGGGCAGGGAAATGTTGGCGTCATACCACTGCGCATTCATCACGGTTTCGACCGAATCGGCAATGATGTCCCGTGATTGCAACGAATAACTCATGCCGTCGGTGCCCATTGATATGCCATCACTGACCCCGATGGTATTGAATCGCATGCCGACCAGGCCGGCGGCTTCCACCCCTTGCTTGACCTTGGCCGCCAGATCATTGAGATGCATGTTGCAGGTATTACCTTCCCACCACACGCTGGAGATACCCACCTCGGCCTTGTCCATGTCCTCCCGCTTGAGGCCTGTACCGTATAGCATGGCCTGCGAGGCACCCTGTGATTTGGGCTGGGTAATACGGGAACTGTATTTGTTCAACTTGTCGGACATGTAATGGGCTCCTGAACCGGTTTTGCTCAATAGATCGCTGCCTGCATGGCGGCGGGAATGCAGTATAAAACAATCCGCCCCGCAGCGACGACTCCGCATCCAGACGGACAGTGTGCACATTTTGGAGAAAAAAACGTCAAACTGATTCCAGCATGGTCGATACTTGAAGACAGGCAGTGACTGGAACGGGATAGCCAAACTACCAACAGTACCATACACTGTATTTACAGGAAGTTAGTACAATAAACTTGAAACTGGTTTAACTGCTGGAGTCTTTCGGAGCATGGCCTACACGCGGACACTCGGCCAAATCATTGCAATCCTGCTGCTGTTCACGGGCCTGGCGAGCATGGCACAGGGGGGATTCCTGATCGATGAGTCCCGCCTTTCGCAACGTGACCAGTTTCAGCAAGCGCTGCAGGCACTGGAATCCGGCAATCGCGGCCATTACCAGGAACTGGCTGCCGGGCTGCATGATTACCCGTTATACCCCTACCTGGAATACACCGACCTGAACCGGCGCCTGCAACGCGCCCGTCCGCAGGAAATCCGCGCCTTTCTGCACAGTTACGGCGACGTACCGGTTGCCGACTTGCTCCACCGTCGCTGGATGTATCAGCTGGCCCGCCAGGGACGCTGGCAAACGCTGGTCGACAACTATCGAATTACGAACGACACGAACCTTAATTGTTACTACACCACCGCCCTGTACCGGGTCGGTGCGACCCAGCAGGCGCACACCGAGATGACCGGACTGTGGCTGACCGGCCGTTCCCTCCCCGCCAGCTGTGACCCGGCCATCGACGCCTGGCGTGACGCGGGACGCATGACCGACGCATTGATCTGGGAGCGAATCCAGCTGGCCATTCGTGCCGGCCACATTCAGCTGGCCCTGTTCCTGGCCGAGTATCTGCCGGAATCGGAACGCTACTGGGTGAATATCTGGTCGAAAATCCGGCGTAATCCAGAATACCTGAGCGAAGTGACCAATCACTTCAGTGATGTGGACAAACCGGTGCTGCGCTGGATTGCCGTGTATGGCCTGCGCCGCCTGGCCTGGCGCGATCCGGTGCGCGCGGCAAAATACTGGCACGAGCTGAAGCCAGATTACCCGTTTACCCCGCAGGAGCAGGAACGCGTTGAACGGCGATTGTCGCTGACACTGGTACGCAGCGAGGATCCGGAAGCCCGGGAGTGGCTGGATCGTCTGGCGCTGGGGAACGAACGTACCGAGGTCAAAACCGAGCATGTTCTCGCCGCTCTTCAGGATCAAGACTGGTCCGCGGCACTGGACTGGCTCAACCAGCTGCCCGCGGATGTTTCACACAATCCACGCTGGCGCTACTGGAGAGCCCGGGCCCTGGAACAGTCGGGTCGAGAAGCCGAGGCCCGGTCGCTGTATCGCATCAATGCGACCGAACGCAGCTATTATGGGTTCCTGGCCGCCGACCGCAGCGGTGATCCTTACCACTTTGCCCATCGGCCATTGCTTCTGGGCCAGGATGATCTGCTTGGCCTGAACGATATTCCGGCCCTGCAGCGGGCCGCCGAACTGTACGCGCTGGGCCGTCCGGCCGACGCGCGCCGGGAATGGAATCATGTTCTGCCCAAGCTGAACCATGACCAGCTGTTACGCGCAGCCAAGCTCGCCGAGGCCTGGGGCTGGCATGACCGTGTCATCATGACTCTGGCCCGGGCACGTTACTGGGATGATCTGGAGATGCGCTTTCCGCTGGCTCACCAGCAAACCGTGATTCAACAGGCCCGCAACCAGCAGATCGACCCCGCCTGGGCATTTGCCGTGATTCGCCAGGAGAGCGCCTTCACCAGCGACGCCCGTTCCAGTGCCGGTGCCCTCGGGCTGATGCAACTGCTGCCACGCACGGCCAGAAGCGTGGCCCGCAGCATGAGGATCCCCATGCACGGCCAGCGGGATATTCTGGATATCGACAACAACATCAAACTCGGGGTGAGTTATCTGCGCCGGGTCAAGGATCGTTTCCATGGTCATCCGGTACTGGCCACTGCCGCCTACAATGCCGGCGGGAGCAACGTCCGTCGCTGGCTGCCAGAGAACAGGAGCCTGCCCGCGGATCTGTGGGTAGAGACCGTCCCGTTCCAGGAGACCCGCAACTACCTGCAGCGGGTACTGACTTACACCGTAATTTATGAAGAACGCCTGGGCCGACAACCGGCTTCCTTGCTCCAGCGTATGCCCCCGATCTCTGCCAACCCGGATGTGACCCTGACCGCTGAACCCCCGCCGGCCAAACGGGGCTCGTGAATCCTGATCAAACCCGGCACTCCATCACGATTTTGATATTCAAGCTTCTCCGCAAGGTGGCCGACAAGCGAATATACCCGCGGAGGAGAGACCATGATCGAAATGATTCTGTTACTGGGGCTGGTGGCCCTGCTTATGTTCAGGCTGGGCTACTACATTGGTAACCAGATCGGTCGTACCGAATACCTTCGCAACTACCTCTCCGAGACTCGCCAGCCTCCCCGGTAAGCCGCTTTACCGGTTCAGCATCCGGCATTTATTCTGACAATAAGTCAATATAGATCATAGACTTATTGAGGACTCTTGATATTTATTCTAAATATGGGTATACAAACCATGTGACGTTGATCATTAAGTCATGCCGACCTGATCGAATTCACTCTGCGTCTTCTCGTTCACCCTGATTATCCTATTAATATCAATAGCTTATATAATATACTTGATATTTTAAATTAAGTATGTACACTATCCCTATGATAGTACTGGGAGGAAAGATCATGCAGGAAGAGACTATCCCACTTTACGAGGTTCGAGAATTGAGCCTGGAAGAAGCCATTCTCGCCCTGGCCTCGGAACAGGAAAAACAACAAACCGTCTACACCGAGGCATCGGAACGGCTGATGCATCTGGTCGCCTGAACTCTCGATAGCCCGTTTTTTACCCCTTGGGACAGGGAGGTCCCAGCCTATTCACTAAAAAGGCCGGTATGCGTGGCATACCGGCCTTTTTGATGACTGCATTTGGCCAGGTTCAGCGTTCCGACATGGCGCGGATAATCTGGTCCTCGTACTGGATGCGCTCTGCCAATGCCTCACCCAGGATGGTCAGCTCCCTGTCCAGCCTGGAGATATCCTCGCAACGTTCCTGGGACTCGTACTTTTCATTAAATTCGAGAATCAGCTGGGTAGTCTGCGCGATACGGGGGTAATACTGCTCGGCCAGCTTGCGCACCGAGTCCCGTCGCTCCTGGCCGGATTCGATATAGGAATAGAGCTGGAAATGAGCGCTGGCGGAATAATCGACCAGTGACTCGCAAAACTCCTGCAACACCATCTGGACACCGGATTCCGCGGTGAATGGCCGCATACCGACCAGGGAACTGAACAGCGCAAGCGTCTCAGTGCGGGTTTCCAGCAGAGTATGAAACTTCTCGCGTACCGTCTGGCGGCGTTCTTCGAGTTGCTCGACGTTCACAGTGTGATTCCCATCCATGTCATCGAATTAACCTAATATGCCCTGTGCAGATCGGTGATTCAAGGGTAAAGGCCTGTTAACGGCCCTCGGGACGCGCCCAAAGCGGAATCTCATCCACCGCATCGCGCAGCGCCCGGTCGCGGCTGCGATAATCGGGCAGGACCTTTTCCACAAGTTGCCAGTATCGCGGCGAATGGTTGGGCTCGCGCAGATGGCAAAGCTCGTGGATCAGCAGGTAGTCCACCAGCTTTGCCGGCAGAAACAGCAGATTGCGATTCAGATTGATACGACCGGTGGACGAACAGCTGCCCCAGCGGGTTTTCTGGGCGCGTATGCTCACGCCACCGACGCTCAGGCCGAGCTGCTGCGCCCATTGATCCAGCCAGGGTGGCAAAATTAGCCGGGCACGCTGCTGCAACCAGCTGCGCAGGACTTCCCGGGCCGTGTTCTCGTGGGCGGCGGCACGCAACTGCAGGCGCTGCGGGGTTTGAGCTTCGCGCCAGTGCCCGCGACCGAGGTCCGCGCCATATTCGATCGGCCAGTGTTGACCGACAGCGTGTAATCGAATGATATCGGGTTGCAGGCCCTGCGCCGCGGGCATGTTAGCCAATTCTTCCTGCCACGCCTGCAGGCGAGCGCCGATCCACTCGTGATTCTGTTGCAACAATTCCTTGATCGTCCACTCCGGCAACGGTCGGGGTAGTACCACGACGACCTCACCGTGATGGTTTACCGTGATTCGCACATGCCGGGCACGGCGATTGACACGGACCCGGTAATCAAATGCGGATATCTTCGAATAACCCATAGAATCTGCGTTCATACTGATCATTTTCGCGTCATTGTACGTCATTGAATCAGTTATAATTGACCCTATTACACGGTTTTCCACATTCCAAGATATGACACCATGACTGTACGCCCAGAACTGCTGTTACCCGCCGGTACCCTGCGCAATATGCGCTACGCGTTTGCCTTTGGGGCTGACGCTGTCTACGCCGGCCAGCCACGCTACAGCCTGCGGGTACGCAACAACGATTTCACCCTGGAAAACCTGCGCATCGGCATCGCTGAAGCACATGCCCAGAACAAGAAATTTTTCGTGGCCAGCAACCTGATGCCCCACAACAGCAAGGTGAAAACCTATCTCAAGGACATGGAGCCGGTGATCGAACTGGGGCCGGATGCCCTGATCATGGCCGATCCCGGCCTGATCATGATGGTGCGCGAACGCTGGCCCGATATCCCGGTGCACCTGTCGGTACAGGCCAACACGGTCAATTACGCCGCGGTCAAATTCTGGCAATCGCTGGGCCTGTCGCGCATCATCCTGTCGCGCGAGCTGTCGCTGAACGAGATCGAGGAGATTCGCCAGCAGTGTCCCGACATGGAGCTGGAAGTGTTCGTGCATGGCGCACTGTGTATTGCCTACTCCGGCCGTTGCCTGTTGTCCGGTTACTTCAACCATCGCGATCCAAACCAGGGGACCTGCACCAACTCCTGTCGCTGGAGCTACGGCATGCATAATGCCGAAGAAGATGTCAGCGGCGATATCCAGAAGATCGATTTCGATGCCATGGCCGCGATCAACGATCCCGAGCTGTTTCCGGAACAGGAAACCCAACGTCATCCACTGGCCGATCGGGTATACCTGATCGAGGAAGGCAATCGTCCCGGCGAACTGATGCCAATCCTGGAAGACGAGCACGGTACCTACATCATGAACTCCAAGGATCTGCGAGCCATTCAGCACATCGAGCGCCTGACGCAGATCGGCATCGACTCGTTCAAAGTCGAGGGCCGCACCAAGTCCCATTATTACGTTGCCCGCACCGCCCAGCTCTATCGCCAGGCCATCGACGATGCCATCGCGGGCCGTTCGTTCGATCCGACGCTGTACGGCAAACTGGAAGGCCTGGCTAACAGGGGCTACACCGACGG
>JASFNY010000038.1:0-10270 GCA_050116795.1 Thiohalophilus sp. | reverse complement strand
GCAATACCTACGAAGTACGCATGCTGGAAATGGGACGGCGCGATCCACAATGGGTCGAAGTTCTGGGTGGACTGGAGCCGGGTACTCTCTATGTCACGCAAAACAGCTATCTCATCAAGGCGGACATCGAGAAGTCCGGCGCCAAGCATGCGCATTAAGGATTCAACATCATGCTGAACAGAATTATTGCTTTTTCACTGGAGCACCGTTGGCTGGTGTTGCTCGCCGTTATACTGATAGCGGCGCTGGGGATATATAACTACCAGCGACTTCCTATCGATGCCGTACCAGACATAACCAATGTGCAGGTACAGATAAACACCGAGGCACCGGGATATTCACCGCTGGAATCCGAACAACGAATCACCTTTCCGGTGGAAACTGCCATGGCCGGTCTTCCCTCACTGGACTATACACGCTCCCTCTCCCGCTACGGTCTCTCGCAAGTAACAGTGGTATTCAAGGAAGAGACCGATATCTATCTGGCAAGGCAACTGGTTAACGAGCGTCTTTCCGAGGTCAAATCGAAACTGCCCGCCGGTATCGAGCCGGCCATGGGGCCGATCGCGACCGGTCTTGGTGAAATTTTTATGTATACCGTTGGCGGGGAAAACTATTCGCCAATGGAGTTGCGGACGGTCCAGGACTGGATAGTGCGACCGCAGTTGCGCCAGACCCCGGGTGTTGTGGAAGTCAACACCATCGGCGGTTATAACAAACAGTTTCATGTGTTGCCCTATCCCGACAGGCTTCTGGCCTACGATCTCACCCTGCAAGATGTCATGCGCGCCCTGGCAAGGAATAATCGCAATACCGGTGCCGGTTATATCGAACGGTTCGGTGCGCAGTACACGATCCGTTCGCCGGGACAACTGGCGAACCTTGAAGAGATCCGTGATATTACCGTCGCGAAACGAAATGGTGTACCAATCTCGTTAGCTACAGTCGCTGATGTCAAGCTGGGTAATGAGCTGCGCACCGGGGCCGCAACTCAGAACGGCAAAGAAGTTGTGCTTGGCACGGTTTTCATGCTGATGGGCGAGAACAGTCGCGAAGTCGCACATGCCGCGGCCCAACGCATCGAGGCGATCAAACCCTCTCTACCCGACGGCGTCGAACTCAACACGGTCTATAACCGTACCAGCCTGGTCGACAAGACCATCGCCACTGTGCAAAAAAACCTGGTCGAAGGGGCGCTGCTGGTGATCGTGGTGCTGTTCCTGTTGCTCGGCAACTGGCGGGCGGCATTGATTACCGCTGCGGTGATCCCCCTGGCGATGTTGATGACCATTACCGGAATGGTTGAATCAAGAGTCTCCGGCAACCTGATGAGCCTGGGGGCACTGGATTTCGGTTTAATTGTCGATGGTGCGGTCATCATTGTCGAAAACTGTCTACGGCGGCTGGCCGAATTCCAGCGAATGCATGGCGGCCTACCGGATCTGAAACAGCGACTGCGTGTTGTGCACGAGGCGACTACGGAAGTCATACGACCGAGCGTCTTCGGTGTGAGCATCATTCTGATCGTCTATGTCCCGATCTTTGCCCTTAGCGGTGTAGAAGGCAAAATGTTTGAGCCCATGGCCTTTACCGTGGTTACTGCTCTTTTCTCGGCGCTGATCCTATCATTGACTGCTGTACCGGCCGCGGTGGCGCTGTTCGTTCGTGGTCCGATCAATGAAGAGGAAAACCGCCTGATGCGCGGACTGCGTCGCGGTTACGAACCGGTGCTGAAACTGGCGCTGAATAATAAGTTGACCGTGGTTATCATCGCCATTGCCCTGATCGGGATGACCGGCTTGCAGGCCTCGCGCATGGGCAGCGAATTTGTGCCCAATCTGGATGAAGGCGATGTTGCCATGCATGCCCTGCGTATTCCGGGTACCAGCCTGTCGCAGTCTATCGAGATGCAACAGTTGGTCGAGTCAAGACTGCATGAGTTCAAGGAGATCAAGCATGTATTTAGCAAGATCGGTACCCCGGAAGTGGCTACTGACCCCATGCCACCCAACGTGGCCGATACCTTTATTATTATGAAGCCGCGCGAGCAATGGCCCAATCCTCGTAAACCCAAGCCGCAACTGGTACGCGAACTGGAAGCCGCGGTAACAGATTTGCCCGGTAACAAATATGAGTTCACCCAGCCGATTCAGATGCGATTCAATGAGTTGATCTCGGGTGTGCGCGCCGATCTGGCGGTCAAGATTTACGGTGATGATCTCGACATTCTTGTTGACTTGGCCGAACAGATCGAGACCACCTTGAGAGGCGTACCCGGGGCCGCCGATGTGCGTACCGAGCAGACCACCGGCCTGCCATTACTTACTGTGACTCCAAATCGTGAACGCCTGGCCCTGTACGGTCTGGACGTTGCATCGGTACAGGAGGCCCTGCATACGGCTGCCGGCGGCAGTGCTGTTGGCAAGATCTACCAGGGCGATCGCCGTTTTGCGCTGGTGGTCCGGTTGCCGGAAGCGCTTCGCACCGATCTGGATGCCCTGGCACGGTTGCCGATTCGCCTGCCGGTCGAACACCAGCGGGAAGTGGAAGGCGATGCCGACATGCTGGGTGTGGCGCGCAGTCCGGCGGAAAGTGTCCCACTTGGCGAGGTCGCGGACATCAGTTTCAAGACCGGGCCGAGCCAGATCAGCCGCGAAAACGGAAAACGGCGTATTTTTGTCACAGCCAATGTGCGAGGCCGTGATCTTGGCAGATTTGTCGACTCGGTGAGTGAAGCGGTACGCAGTCAGATCGATCTGCCTGCCGGTTACTGGATTGATTACGGGGGGACTTTTGAACAGCTGATTTCCGCCGCACAGCGACTGTCACTGGTAGTGCCGCTGACACTGCTGTTGATCTTCGGTCTGCTGTTTATGGCCTTCGATTCGGCTCGTGATGCGGGACTGGTGTTCACCGCCGTGCCGCTGGCCTTAACCGGCGGGATTGCCGCCCTCGCCCTGCGTGGCATGCCCCTGTCCATTTCGGCGGCGGTCGGTTTTATTGCTTTATCGGGGATAGCGGTCCTCAATGGCGTGGTCATGCTCTCCTATATTCGCCAGTTGCGAAACCAGGGTATCGCCCTGGAGCAGGCGATCTACGATGGCGCTATGCGGCGTCTGCGGCCGGTAATGATGACCGCGCTGGTGGCCAGTCTCGGCTTTGTACCCATGGCTTTCAATGTCGGCATTGGTGCCGAGGTACAGCGACCACTGGCTACCGTTGTTATCGGCGGGATTATCTCTTCAACAATCCTTACGCTGGTTGTATTGCCGGTGTTGTATCGTCTGGCCTATGCCAGACAGGTAGCGAGGTAACTTCCGTGGGAGCAGTCTGAGAGAAGTTATGCCGGGCAGATAGCCTTTCCAGGCCACGATTCTACTCTCCCGACCGCTGGCCGCTTCGGGCTGGAAACGGTAAACTTTCGCTATGCAAACGAAAGTCCTGATTCTACTGTTTAGTTGTCTGATATTGATCAGTCCGCTGTCCCGGGCTACGCCTCTCAGCGTCGGTGAGGCCCCTGATACAGGTCTGCGTTACTGGTTCTTGGAAGAAGCCGGTATTTCTTTCAAACTCACCCAGCGCCTGCCTGACCAGACCCGGGCTTTTTTTCGTGCCCGCGGTTTTAATCATGATGCGACGGAGCGAATCGCCCTCGCCTGCGTGTTTCAGAGTGAATTCCAGAACACTGCCGACCGCGATCAGCCTCCCATCAGTTATGATTTAACCGAATGGCGGGTCCTCGTTGACGGAAAGACACAACCCCTGCTGGTAAGGGAGTTCTGGAGTGATGTGTGGGAGAATAAATATTCTCTGCCCAAATCCGCGCGCATTGCCTTTGAATGGGCGCTGTTACCTACTCGCCAGACTTATGAGTCAAAGGATTTCAACTGGGGTATGACGGTCTATGGATTATCCCCCGGTAGCAAGTTCGATCTCGAATTCAGCTGGTACCGCGGAGAAAAGCACTTTTCAAGGCGCATCAATAATATAGAATGCCCACCAGACATTCATCCTCAGCCCGAGTAGATAAACTTTATGTCGTTTTTTCGAATTTCTGTCACCGTGCTCATTTTTATTTTGTCTTTTGGAGCAGTAATCGCAGCAATACAGACTGACGCCCCGCCACAACCAATTCAAAATCCTGTTTCTGCGCCAGGCTTTAATCTCAAAGATATCGACGGAAAAATTCACAACCTCGAGGACTACCGCGGTCATGTCGTGGTGGTCAACTTCTGGGCGACCTGGTGCCCGCCCTGCCGTCGTGAAATGCCGTCCATGGAACGGGCGTGGCTCAAACTAAAACAACATGGTATCGAGATGCTGGCAATCAATGTTGGCGAAGATAACGATACGATTTTCACCTTTACTGCTGATTATCCGGTGACCTTTCCCTTGCTGATGGACCGCGATTCTTCAGTCATCAATGCCTGGCCTGTCAGAGGACTGCCGACTACCTTTGTGGTCGATAAACAGGGGCAAATCGTTTACCAGGTGATTGGCGGACGCGACTGGAACAGTCCCGAGATAGTAAACATGTTGATCGATCTGCAAAACCAATAACACGGACAAATAAATGCAAACTCAACCTGAGTTTCTGACTCTGCGTCAACACCTGGAGCAGACCATTGTTGGCCAGACTGCTCTGATCGATCGCCTGATGATTGGCATGCTGACAGGTGGCCACATTCTGCTGGAGAGCGCACCCGGGCTTGCCAAGACCACGGCAGTAAAAACACTGGCAGCCGGCGTGCATGCCAGTTTTCAACGTCTGCAATTCACCCCCGACCTGTTACCGGCGGATATCACCGGCGGAGATATTTTTGATCCTGTGAACGGTGAATTCCGGTTTATTCAGGGGCCTTTGTTCCATGAAATTATTCTGGCCGATGAAATCAACCGCGCCCCACCCAAGGTCCAGTCCGCGTTACTGGAAGCGATGGAGGAACACCAGGTCACTATTGGTGGCAAATCCTGGCCGTTGCCGGATCTTTTCATTGTAATGGCAACCCAGAATCCGCTGGAACAGGGCGGAACCTACCCGTTACCCGAAGCCCAGCTGGATCGATTTCTGCTGCATGTCAGGGTTGATTATCCCGATGCAAGCGAGGAACTGCAGATCCTGGAACGGGATCGTCAACTGCACTTCAGTCACGATACGCCGAAACTCGATACCCGTCTTGATCCCAAAACCGTCCTCAAGGCCCGTGATGAAGTCGCGGAAATCCATATTGAACCCGCACTGCAGGAATACGTGGTAGCGGTTGTCCAGGCAACGCGCGATCCGGCTCCATACAGTGATACATTAAAAGACACAATCCAATATGGCGCCTCGCCGAGGGCCACGCTGGCCATGGTCCGTGCGGCCAGTGCCCATGCGTATTTACAGGGTCGGGAATACGTCCTGCCTGACGATATTCTGGAAATCGCCGCGGACGTGTTACGTCACCGTATCATTCCGAGTTATCACGCCCGCGCCAGAAACCTGGATGCCCAGGCATTGATTACCCGGTTACTGGAAATTGTTCCCATTCCCTGAAACATGAACCACAACTGGCTGGACAGACTGCGTCACTATTTGCCGCAATTATCATCGCCGGGACGCTATCCGCCATTGCTGGATATGGCTGAACGTCAGACCTTGCAGGCCTTTGCCTCGCAACCGGGTAATACCCTGATACAGTTCGATCGCAGTGTTACACAGCAGCAGCTCGGTGATCGACTCTCGCGGTTTCGCGGCCAGGGATTTGAATTCGAGGAAAATCGCCGCTATCAGCAAGGCGATGAACAACGTTTGATCAACTGGCGATTGTTTGCCCGTCGTGGCGAACTGTTCACCAAAACCTTTGTCGAGGAACGCCGCCCAGAGGTTCATATACTGATAGATCGTCGTGCCAGCATGCGTTTCGGCACGCATGTTCGTCTCAAGGCAACTCTCGCCGCGCAACTTGCTACAGTCACCCTGTTGCAGGCACATCATCAGTTCGTTCCCGGCGGCGGCGTTGTACTTGATGATGAAGCTCAATGGTTCACACCAGCCCTGGGGCACCATGCAATTAGTCCATTGCTGGAAGCGATTGCGGCGCCCTGTCCACCCCGGCCTTTCGAGCAAGAACAGGAATCACTGCAACAGGTACTTTTCGAACTCGGTATGCGGCTGACTGAAGGTAGTTTTATCCTGTTGCTCAGCGACTTTGCCGATCTTGATACCCGGACAGTTACCCCGGCCCTCGAGCGCCTGACCGAGCGGCATACCGTACAGGCCATTCAAATTCGCGATATCGTGGAAACGGAGCTTCCCGATATCAGGCCGTTGTTGATTGAAGATAACAACAGCGATCAGGCGCTGATTATAAATGATGACAACGATTATCGCTCTATGATGGCGAACCGTCAGGCGCAGCTTTCGGAGTGTTTTACCCAAAGCCGGATCAATTTGTTGAGCTGTTATGCCCATGTTGATTGGCAGCAGTGTCTTCAGCAGGCTGTTTACGGAGAAATTGTTCATGAATGAATCATGGATTGATATCATCCCGCCTCCCGCACCCGCCCCGGATACAACAATCTGGCTGTGGGGAGTGCTGGCATTCATGCTATGTCTGTCCCTGTATTTCATCTATCAACGTCGCGAAAGTGTTATCCAGCACAGACGCCTTCAACGTCTGCAGCGGGAACTGTCACGCCATAACATTGCTCCCAGACAGGCCGGTTTTCTGCTGGCCGGAATATTGCGTCAATATCATGCAACCAGTCGCCTGGACAGGCTCGTTTTTTCTGAGCATCAATCTCGCTGGCAGCGTTTTTTAAACGAACTGCAACAAACGCAATATTCCTCAAAGAGTCCGCCACAGGCGGAGATGGAAAAAATACTGGATCAGGCAAGGGAATGGCTACGCCGATGATTGCGTTATCCGATATCCAGTTTGCCTCACCCCTGTGGTTATGGTTATGGCCGCTGACAACGCTGATTCTGGGTCTGCTGTTAAAACACGGGTATCTGCTGGATCCGGGTGAGATTCAGCAGCGCCGTGTACAGGCCCGTTACCGTCATCCGCAAATTGCCCTGCTTCGACAGCTTTACGGGCAAGTTGCATCCCGACGTCCAGGGCTGACAGGCTGGCAATGGCTCGGATACAGCCTGGTTGCCCTGGGATTGCACGGTGCGCTGGCCCAGCCATACAAGCTGGGCGCCCGTTTACCCGATCCACCAGGCTATCGCGATACCGTATTTATCATCGACAGCTCGGTCAGCATGGTACTGAAAGATTACGTCATTGGGGAACGGCGGGTTGATCGCATGACGATGATGAAACATGTCATGTCCCATTTTGTGCGTGGTCTCAAGGACAACCGTATCGGCATTGTCAGCTTTTCTGAAAATGCCTATACACTGGTACCGTTGACCGATGATTATTCCGTTTTGCTTGCTCAGATAAAACGCTTGAGACCTGCGGCTCTGACTGGTCGCACCAGTCGACCGGGACAGGCACTGCTCTATACCTCACAATCTCTGACCGAGCAGCTCAATGAAGAGGCACCGCGTCCCACGCTCGTTTTAATTTCGGATGTTAACCGCCCCGATCGACAGGTAGATCCCCGGGTTGCCGCAGAATTTCTTGCCACTCAGGGATATCACCTGCATGTCATTGGCATTGGCGGAGCCAGTTATGCGGCCGGTGATGACGAACAACGCGGTTTGATCTATCACCCTTCCAACTTTGCCCTGCTGCAAGCTATCGCCGAGCGCGGGAATGGGCAATTTTACTGGGCTAAAAATACACGCACTCTGCAGGACACGATCAGGGCCATTCAGGATAGAGAGAAGCATACCGTCAATGCTGCACCCCGCTACGTGCCGGTCACACTTTATCAGTGGCCGCTGCTGTTTGCCCTGATTTGCCTGGCCCTGATCTCACTGCCCGGGCGAAGCCGGAGAAAACAATGACAAGCGCCCTGGCCGACATCATATGGCGAGAACCGGCCTGGTTATGGGTTGCAGCGTGGCCATGGTTCTGGTTGTTTATTCGAAAATATCTGGGCAGGTACGATCGCACCTACGCAGAAACGGCACTCTGGCCCTGGGCACGCGCACAACAAGGCGGCATTCCGCGAGGCTGGCGATACTGGCGCGAAGCCTGCGTAGTAACTGGATGGCTGTTATTGGCCGGCGCAATGGCCGGACCTCGACTGCCACAAGCGGTGTATGGACAGGACAGAAGCCGGTTACCAGAATTGATGGTCGTCATCGACGTATCGCATTCGATGAGTGCCACGGATATGATGCCGACAAGACTGGAACGGGCTCGTCTTGAACTGTTCGATCTGGTCCGCTACATAGACCGCTGGCGTGTCGGCCTCGTGCTGTATGCCGCCAATCCCCATCTTCTGGTTCCGCCCAGTGATGACAAATCCTTGTTGCGTCATTACCTGCAAATCCCCCGCACCGGTCTGCTTCCAATTGAAGGCAGTGATCCACTCTCCGCATTAGAGTTTGCGGCCCGGATAGAAAACGACCCCGATAACTATCGCAGCCTGTTGCTGATTACCGACGGTGAAAGCAGTCAGCAAGACAGTACCTATCAACAGAAACTTCGCAACCTGGTAACGACCCTGCGTCAATCTGGCACAAAGCTATATGTTCTCGGCGTAGGCAGTGAAAACGGCAGCACGCTGACCGATCCGGACGGCGGCTGGCTCGCTAAAGACGGTCAGACGATCGTCTCACGCCTGCAAGAACAGCGCTTGCAAGCGCTTGCTGAAACTGGAGGCGGACGTTATATCACAGCACGCAAAGATAACAGCGACTGGCAGTACCTGTACACTGATGGCTTTGCCCGTCAGTATGCCACTGCCAAATTTACCGGGAAGGAAGACAACGGTCGAGTGATATGGCAGGAGCTTTATCTCTGGTTGCTGGTTCCGGGAATTGCATTATTATTTATTGCGCATTTACGGCGGCCACGGCGCGATATTCCCGCGGCTTATTCCCAGATATTGGTTCTGCTACTGGGCGTCCAGCTGGTGCTGCCCTCTCATAATGTGAAAGCCGAGAGCCCGCACTCCGGACAAACAGGCTGGCAGGCATACACGCAAGGCGATTATCAGCTGGCCCAGGAACTTTATCGCCAGATACCCGGCTTTGCCGGACGCATGGGTGAAGGCAGTAGCTCCTACTTGCGCGAGGATTACCGTACTGCCGTACAACAATTTACCCGCGCGGTGCTGATAGCCAATACAGACAGTCAACGCGCCGATGCACTGTTCAATCTTGCAAACTGTTATGTCCGTTTGCAACGTTATTCAGATGCTGTCGCAGTCTATGATGATGTACTGGTCTATCGATCGAACGATTCAAGTGCTGAACATAACCGAAAACTGGCACGTAAACTGGCCAGGCAACAGCAACGTAACAACATGGATGAGCGGGGTCGTCAGGGAAGCGGGCCCCGAACAAGGGAACTCCGCCAGGGGGAAGATCTTGCACGCGGGAATCTGACTCTGGGTGATGCTGCTGATAATACTGAAGAGTATTCTCTGCAAGGCGAGAATTCCCGCTCCGCATCCCCGCTCACCAGGAACGACAGAGTGAGTCTGGCAGATGAGGACATTATTGATATCAAGGATCGTGAGTGGACCTATGATATCAGCTCGGTTGAACAACTCGACGCCCGTGCAACGTACCAGCAAAACGATCCTTCCGCGCTCTGGCAGCGTTTGTTCGAGGTGGAGGCCGGTTATCCCGCTCCATTAAAGCAACCACACAGGCAAGCCGGAGTTTCGCCATGGTAGTTCGCCGTGTTTTATTCTTCGCACTCTGCCTGTTAAGTACCGGTACTGTGTTCGCCGAGACCGGCATTACCATGAGCATCGATTCACCGCGTGTTGAATATGGCAAATCATTCTTACTGACTTTGCATAGCCAGAAACCCTCTCCGGCACTGAATTCGCTCGATCTGCAGTCCCAGCTGACTGATTTTGTTGCCGAACCTGTGAATACCGCTGAATTATCGTCAGCAGATCCACGCCGACGTCAATGGCGTTTATACGCTCGTCATCCAGGCAAAATCACGATTCCCGCTTTACATATAGGTTATCAGCAGACCCGACCTGCGAGCATTGAAGTAACCCCGGCGGTTGATCCACGTACCGGCAATCTGATTGATGTGACAATGACAGTCAGCGATCAGGCAATCTGGGTACGCCAGGCCGTTTATGTTCGAATGAACCTGACAACGAAATCCTCGATCGTAGCGCTGAAACTCAGAAGCTTCAG
>JASFNY010000037.1:0-10390 GCA_050116795.1 Thiohalophilus sp. | reverse complement strand
GCAAGTCACCCAGCATCGGTCTGAATATCCAGCTCCCGCATGAACAGGCAGGTAACACCTATCAGGATATTTCACTTTCGTTCAGGCATTTCTTTTCGCGCAAGGTGATGTTCGTCAAATACGCTGCTGCCTACATCGTGTTGCCCGGCGGTTTCGGAACCCTCGACGAACTGGCCGAGATCCTGACGCTGGTTCAGACCAAGAAATCACGCCGCATTCCGATCATCCTGGTACATGAACCGTTCTGGGCCGGATTGCTCGACTGGTTCCGTACCACACTGGTAGACGAGGGCACCATTAACGCGGAGGATATGGACCTGATCCAGATACTGGACGAGCCCGATGCCATCCTGGATGCTATCTTTAAACATTATGAATACAGCGGATTCGAGCCCTCTGCCGAAGAGGCCGAAATCATGCTCGACCTGTAAGGCAGTCATTTGATGAAACGACGTATTTCATTTTTACTGGTTCCCCTTTTCTCGCTGTTGTCGGCTTCACAGTTGCCAGCTGCTGATGAACCCCCGCCGCCGCCGCCACCATTACCGGAAGAACTGCAAGGCTATGAGAATGTGCCACAACCGGAAGTCACGATTATCCAGCGTGAGGATCGCATGATCGAGGAGGTCAGGATTAACGGCCAGCTGCGCTATATAAAGGTGACACCGAACAAGGGAGCACCGTATTATTTCATCGACACTGATGGTGACGGTGCTGTGGATACCAGAAAGAGTGATCTGGATAATCCGACCATCAACCAATGGATCCTGAAGCGCTGGTAACAGGGCAAACATACATAATTATAGAATCTGGCTGATTCCCGATATGTCGGTTTACACAAAGGTCGAGCGCCACGAGCTTGAAGCATTCCTGCGCCACTACTCACTGGGCCAACTGGTCGAGTACGAAGGCATCAGTGCCGGCATCGAAAACACCAACTATTTCGTGACCACCGATCACGGGCGCTACGTGCTGACCCTGTTCGAGGCCCTCTCGATGGACGAGCTGCCCTATTTCCTGGATCTGATGGCCCACTTGGCCGAGCACGAGGTACCGAGTGCCCATCCTGAAGCGGATGATGAAGGCCATTATCTGCGCACCCTCAATGGCAAGCCGGCTGCACTGGTTCTGCGCCTGGAAGGCAAGAGCGTGGAGCACCCTAACCAGGCCCAGTGTGCCGCGCTCGGACAGGCCCTGGGTCATCTGCACGTGGTCGGCCAGCAATTCAATGGCTATCGGGAAAACCAGCGTGGCCCCCACTGGTGGTTGTCGACCGCCGAGGAAGTATTACCCAAACTGACTGGAGAAGATGCCGAGCTGCTGGAGAAAGAAATTGCCGAACAGAAACAGCATCGCCATGACAAGCTGCCACGCGGTGTCATTCATGCCGACCTGTTCCGTGACAACGCCCTGTTTGTCGGCAACAAACTGACCGGCATCATCGATTTCTACTATGCCTGCAACGATGTGCTGCTGTATGACGTGGCGGTCGCGGTTAACGACTGGTGCTGTGACGAGAATGGGCATTTCGATGCCCCGCGGCTTCAGGCCTTTCTCGATGCCTACCGCCAGGAACGCCAGTTTACCCACGACGAACAAGCCGCCTGGCCAGTGATGCTACGTGCCGCGGCTCTGCGCTTTTGGCTGTCGCGCCTGTACGACATGCACTTCCCACGCGAGGGCGAGATCACCCATATCAAGGACCCGCTGGTGTTCCGGCGCATCCTGAGCCGTCGGATAGCCAATCAGGACTCATTAAGCCTGGATGTGGCCTGACTCAGCCATAAAAGCCGGGACTCTGAGACGCCTTGAGTGCTCCGACAACCTGTGGATAACTTTGTGGACGAAACAGAGAGATTTTTTCGAAATGGTGCATTTTTCTGCACCGCTATCACGCCAGAAAATTAGCAAAGACTTTTATACTATAAAATACAATTAGTTAGCTTGTTTTTGCAGGCTTTTATGCGAATAGCCAAAATTTTTCATAAATGTGTCATGGACTTAGCCGACTGTGTATAACTCTAGTAAGGGTAAACCCTGATGCGCTTCACCGACTCCTTGTAGAGTATGCCTGCCGGACCTGAAAAGTAACGACTCATGGACAAAATCACCCGCTTTCTAGAGCAGATCAGTGAATATACCGGCCGCGCGATTGCCTGGCTGACTGCAATCATGGTGCTGATCACCTTTATCGTGGTGGTACTGCGGTACGGGTTTGATATTGGCTGGATTGGCCTGCAGGAATCGATCACCTACCTGCACGCCACGGTATTCATGCTCGGCGCCGCTTATACCCTGCGTCATGAAGGCCATGTCCGGGTGGATATTTTTTACCAGCGCTTTGGTCCACGCGGCCAGGCCCTGGTGGACCTGCTCGGTACCCTGCTGCTGCTGTGGCCCATGTGCCTGTTTATTCTGATCGCCAGCTGGGATTACGTGCTGGTCAGTTGGCAACGTTGGGAAACTTCACCCGAACCGGGCGGCCTGCCCTTTATTTACCTGCTCAAGACCCTGCTGCTGTTGATGCCAGTACTGCTGATACTGCAGGGACTGGCCCGGGTCCTGCAATGCATACAGGTCCTGCGAGGACGCCCTGCGACCGGCGATCGGCCCCATCACGAGGTGATATGACCATGGCCGAGTTGATGCCATTGTTGATGTTCCTGGTCGTGGGATTGATTTTGCTCAGCGGGTATCCCGTGGCCTTTGCCCTTGGCGGGACGGCGCTGGCCTTTGCCTTGCTCGGCCATATGACCGGCACTTTCGATGACGCCTTTTTAAGTGCCGCTCCCAACCGGCTTTTCGGCATCATGACCAACGGCACGCTGATTGCGGTACCCCTGTTCGTATTTATGGGTGTGATGCTGGAACGTTCCAGGGTCGCCGACCAGTTGCTGGATACCATGGCGCTGCTGTTCGGTCCGTTGCGCGGCGGGCTGGGCATATCGGTGATACTGGTGGGCATGTTACTGGCAGCCAGCACCGGCATCGTCGGCGCCACGGTGGTTACCATGGGATTGTTATCGCTGCCGACCATGCTGCGCCGCGGCTATGACCCGGGAATTGCCGGCGGAACCATTTGCGCCTCGGGGACCCTGGGCCAGATTATTCCACCATCGATCATCCTGGTGTTGCTGGGTGACGTACTGTCCTCGGCCTACCAGCAGGCTCAACTCGACATGGGCCTGTTCGCGCCAGAAACCGTGTCGGTCGGCGACCTGTTTGCCGGCGCGCTGATCCCCGGGCTGCTGCTGGTCGTACTGTATGTGATCTATCTGCTGACTATCGCCTGGCTAAAACCGGCGCACGCCCCGGCCATTCCGGCCAGCGAACGCCAGTTCAGCAGGCAGCAGCTGCTGGTGAGGGTGATCAAGGTCCTGATACCGCCACTGCTGCTGATTGTGGCAGTACTGGGATCGATCATGGCCGGAGCCGCCACGCCCACCGAGGCAGCATCAGTGGGCGCCGTTGGCGCTACACTTCTGGCCATTTCTCAACGCCAGTTCGACCTCGAAAGGTTGCGCGAAATCATGCGCTCCACGACCCAGGTCACCAGCATGGTGTTTTTAATCTTCATCGGCGCTTCAATGTTCTCGCTGGTGTTTCGGGGCTTCGGCGGAGACGAGGTAGTGCGCGAAATCCTCACCAATCTGCCGGGCGGGGTGGTGACCGCCGTTCTGGTCGTGATGCTGGTGATGTTCCTGCTCGGTTTCATTCTCGACTTTATCGAGATCACCTTTGTTGTGGTGCCCATCGTTGCTCCCATCCTGTTCACCATGGGCCTGGATCCGGTCTGGCTCGGCGTCATGATCGCCATTAACCTGCAAACCTCGTTTCTCACTCCGCCGTTTGGTTTCGCGCTGTTCTACCTGCGTGGCGTGGCACCTCCGGAGATGAGCACCGGGCAGCTCTATCGCGGGGTCATACCCTTCATCGCCATTCAGTTGCTGGCCCTGGGCCTGTTGGCACTCTGGCCCGCCCTGGCCACCTGGCTGCCGGGCCTGATCTATGGCGGGACCTGAGTTACGGCAAGTAATGCAATATCGATTGGCCAGGCAATAATTCCCCTGCTCGACATGGCTTGTTAGCAAACTGCCATACGTGTAAAACAGGCGCATGGTTGAAAAAATAAAAAAAACCGACGAACAGTGGCGAGCACTGCTGAGTGAAGAACAGTTCCAGGTTACGCGCCGGCACGGAACCGAGCGGCCGTTCAGCGGTGAGTATTGCGAGAGCAAGCAGCCCGGAACCTACCTGTGTGTCTGCTGCGGCCAGCCCCTGTTTCGCTCCGAGGAAAAGTATGACTCCGGCAGCGGCTGGCCCAGTTACTGGCAACCCGTCAACGAGAAAGCGGTAGAGACCACCCGCGACACCAGCCATGGTATGGAACGCACCGAGGTGCGCTGCAGCCGCTGCGACGCCCATCTCGGCCATGTCTTTCCCGACGGCCCCCCGCCTACCGGGTTGCGCTACTGCATCAATTCCCTGTCACTGAAACTGCAGGAAGAATAAAAAAACCGGGCAGCGGTATTTTCGCAACCCGGCTGTTTCACCACCTATTTTGTCCTGCTTACATATCCCGCGCGGCCATATAAGTCTGCTCGGAAATACGGTGCCATTCCATGGCCTGATCGCGGAATTTCCGGAATGATTCATAGACCTTTTTGCTGATCTTGTCTTTTTGCGCCACCTCGGCGACGACCTCATCCGAAAGATTGCGCAATTTTTTCAGTACATCATCGGGATAGCGACGCAGATCGACCTTGTGCTCTTCCACCAGGGTCTTGAGCGCCGAATTGTTGCGTGCCGTGTACTCGGCCAACATGTCCTGGTTGACCACCTTGCAGGCATTGAGCACGATGCTCTGCAAATCTCTGGGCAACGCCTCAAAGGCATTCTTGTTAATCATCGCCTCAAGCGTGGTGCCCGGTTCGTGCCAGCCGGGGTAATAGTAATACTTGGCAATCTTGTAGAAACCAAAAGCCAGGTCATTATAGGGTCCCACCCACTCTGTCGCGTCAATGCTGCCTGACTGCAGCGAGGTATACAGCTCACCACCGGGCAGGTTGACCGGCGTACCACCGGCCCGCTTCAACACTTCGCCACCGAGGCCGGGGATCCGCATCTTGAGGCCCTTGAGATCCTCCAGCGAATTGATCTCTTTGTTAAACCAGCCGCCCATCTGGACACCGGTATTCCCGGCCGCGGCGGGAATCAGGTTGAACGGGGCATACACCTCTTCCCATAGCTCCATGCCGCCGCCATGATAGAGCCAGCCGTTCATCTCCTGTGCGGTGAGGCCAAAGGGCACGGCGGAAAAAAACTGGGCGGCCTCGCTCTTGCCCTTCCAGTAATAGGCAGCGCCGTGACCCATCTCGGCGGTCCCGCGGGAGACGGCATCGAAAACTTCCAGAGCCGGCACCAGTTCACCCGCGCCGTAAACCTTGACCTCGATACGACCTCCGCTCATCTGCTGTATGAGGGCCGCAAGGTTGTTGGCTCCGGTCCCCAGGCCTGGAAAGTTTTTTGGCCAGGTGGTCACCATTTTCCACTTGTGTTTGGTCTCGGCCGAGGCCACCTTTGAGCCCGCCACCAGGCTGCCCGCCAGCAGCGAACCAGCCCCCGCGGATTTGATAAAGTCGCGTCTTTTCATGATTCCGTCTCCGTGAGTGTCTGTTTGATTTCTGTTTTTTCTTTACGGATTCGTGACTTCGTTACCCCGATTCCAGCAGATTATAAACTTTACAGGCTAAGTCGTTATCCGGACATTTTCTGCTGGTATCATGAATTTTAATCTGCCAATATTGATGAAGCTGGGTAGGGTCGTCCTCTTCGGCAAACTACTAACAATAATGCGGCTGCCATGGAAGAACAAGCTCTGGGTAGGATTCACCAGCGTCTACTGGTGAGCATAACAGCCAGTTTCGTGCTTACACCGATCATCGGCTATGCAACGGCCTGGATCTTCACCATGATCGAACTGGATCAGCTCGTCTCATTCCAGGCGCTGTTCCTGCTGGTCCTGACTACCCTGGTGCTACCTGCCACTATTTATATTTACTTTCGACGCTATTTCGAACCGTTACGCAAGTGGCAACTAAGCCAGCACGAATACACCACGCTGCCTGAGTCCCTGGATCTTCAACTGAAAAACTTCAGCGACAACTACTGGCTGTTTTTCCTGTTATATGCACTGCTTGCTCCCACCCTGCAACACTGGCTGGGCCTCTATCCTGCTGACCAGTCGGCATTTGCCAGCCTGAGTCAGTTCATCCTGCTGCAACTGGTAATTGCTGTTCTGGTCGGCATGCTGGGCTATCTGTATGCACTGACATTAATTGGCCGACTCGTTGAACATAACGGGTTTCGCCAGGTACATGTCGGAATGCAAACCAAGATGTTGCTTATCGGGGGCTATGCTCCGCTGCTCGCCGGCACCATCATGCTCAAATACTACTGGTGGCGCACTCATTACCTGACCGGTGAAGTTATTCTGATCTGGACCTGCCTGGGCCTGTTTGCATTTGCCCTGACGTTTCTCTCAATACGCAGCCTGCGCCAGTCGTTACAGCCGGTACAGGAACTGATTACTGGCAGCGGCGCCACTAATTACGATGACATGGTACGTCGGCTGCGTCCGCGCTCGACTGATGAAACCGGCTATATCATCCAGATGCTGGGACGCCTGTTTCGACGATTGGGCGACCAGGAAAGTCACATGCATGCCATTGTCGACCATGCCGCTGAAGGTATCATCGTAGTCAATGATCAGCACGAAATAGAAACTTTCAATCCCGCGGCTGAAAAACTCTTTGGCTTTTCCTGCCACGAAATAAGAGGGAAATCTCTCGATTGGCTGCTTCCGGATTTTATCCTGCCAAAGAATGAAGAAACCCTGCCGCGAGAAGAAGTGGAAGTACAGGGCCGGCACCGCACCGGTTATGCCATTCCCATGTCGATACGGATCAGCCTGATGCATAATGACGATCATATCTATTATACCTGTCTGATTGCCGATATTTCCGCTCGCAAGGCGGCCGAGCAAATGCTGCTGGACGCCGAAGCCCGTTATCGTAACCTGGTTGAAACAGCACACGATCTGGTCTGGTCAATGGACCGTGACGGCCGCTGGACTTACCTTAATGACGCTGTAATGCGTATCTATGGCTATTCAGCTGAAGAGATGTTATTCACCCACTACAGTCAATACCAGGCAGTGGAATCAGACAAACCCGATCGTGCTGCCATCGAGAGAGTCCTGAATGGTGAAGAACTCCTGGAGTATGAAACGGTACATATTGATAAGGATGGTCAACGTCGCTACATCAGCTTCAATGCCAAACCACAACGGAATGAAGTAGGTAAAATAGTCAGTATCATGGGCACGGCCCGGGATATTTCCTCGCAAAAAGCCTTTGAACGGGAACTGACTTACCAGGCCCAGCATGACACCCTAACCGGGCTGTATAACCGTAACTATTTCCAGGCCGAACTTGAACATGCCCTGCAGCGGATAAACCGGAGAGGAAACAGCAGTGCATTACTGTACCTGGATCTGGATCAATTCAAATATGTCAACGACACCCTGGGTCACGCTGCCGGGGACCGGCTCCTGATTGAATGCAGCGACCTGCTCCGCAAGCACACCCGTGAAGTGGATATGCTGGCCCGTTTCGGTGGTGACGAGTTCACTGTACTGTTACATGATGTCGAACAGGCGACTACCCTTCAAGTTGCCGAAAGCATACGCCTGTTATTTGATACATACCGTTTCATGGAATCAGGTAAAAGCTTCAACATTACCTGCAGCATCGGCATCGCAATGATCACGTCACAATCAAGTTCCAGTGACGAGGTGTTATCCCATGCCGATCTTTCCTGCAATATCGCAAAGTCCCAGGGTAGAAACTGCCTGCACCTGTACAATCCCAGTGATAAACAACGTGACGGTATGGCGGAAGATATGGGCTGGGCAAGCCGGGTCAGGGATGCGTTTGAAAATGATCGTTTCAAACTGGCATTCCAGCCGATCATCAATATTAACTCAGGAAAGTGCGTTGATTACGAAGTTCTTTTACGTATGGCACTGAGTGATGGCGAGGCAATCCTGCCTGGTGGCTTTTTGCCGGCCGCCGAGCGCTTTGGTCTGATCAACCAGGTTGATCGCTGGACAGTTCGCAATGCCATCCAGCATCTGGCCAACCTGCATACCGAAAATAACTACATTCGGTTTGCTATCAACCTGTCAGGACGCGCGTTTGAGGATCGGGAATTATTACCTCTGATCAACAGCCTGTTGCGGGAAACAGGACTGAGCCCGGAAACATTGACATTTGAGATTACAGAGTCAGCCGCAATTTCAAATCTGGCCGAGGCATCACGTTTTATCTATCAACTCAAGGACATCGGCTGTCAGTTTGCTCTGGACGATTTCGGTACAGGATTTTCATCTTTCGCCTATCTCAAGCATTTGCCGGTCGATAAGCTGAAAATAGATGGTTCATTCGTCAAGGGTCTGGCACATTCTGAAATCGATCAGGCGATGGTACGCTCTATGAATCAAATAGCCCAGGCGCTGGGTAAAAAAACGATTGCCGAATTCGTTGAAGATAAAACCACATTGTCCTTATTACATGAGATCGGTATCGATTATGCGCAGGGTAATTATCTGGGCAAGCCGGATCTGAATCTTCCGAAATCCGATAACAAGGTAGTAGCGTTCACCAAACCCGCCTGAATGGACAGAGTTAGCGAACAAGCTCTTGCAAGTTACCTGGTAACTCTATAGTTATCACCAGACCACTACCACTGATTTGATTTCTTAATTGCAGATCGGCATGCAAAAGATCCGCACAACGCCTGGCAATTGATAATCCAAGCCCACTCCCGCTCTGACGTTGATCAGGTTTTCGATAATATCTTTCGAAAACACGCCTGTAAGAATCCGGATCAATACCCGGCCCTGTATCAGCAATCGAAACCTTAACCATATCCTGTTGCATATGGGCTTTGATACTCACGTCACCCCCTTCAGGGGTATAGTGAATAGCGTTATCAACCAGGTTACGCAGAAGAATTTCCAGGCTGACCGGCTCGGTTTTCACCTTTATGCCAGGTTCAAAATCCATCCTGACAGAGATGCCTTTTTCAGCCGCCTTTGCAGCTAACTGGTTGGCAATGATTTCGATCATATCCTGAATATCAACTTCACAGGTCTGGATCTCATGGGTATTATCCAGCCTGGCCAGCGTCAGCATCTGGTTCAGCATATGAGTCATTCTATCCACGGCAAGCAGCATATCTTTCAATACTTCTTTGCGCTCCTCATCACTGGTTGAACGCAATGCAACCTGTATTTGTGTTTTCAATGCTGATAGAGGGGTACGTAACTCATGTGCTGCATCATCGGTAAAACGCCGTTCAATTTGGAATGCCTCGTCCAATGCTGAAAACAACTTATTCAGCTCATCAACCAGCGGCATAACTTCTGTCGGCACACCTTCAGTCGCAAGACCGTCAAGGTTATTCGGGTCCCGGTTTGCGATCGCATGACGTAAACGATCTAGTGGCTGGAATGCCTTACCGATTGACCACCACATCAATATAACAAGAATCGGCAGAGAGATTAGTGATGGAGCGATAAAATGATAGGCTATTTCAGTGACCAGCTCGTTCCTGATATCGTGACGCTCGCCCATCTGGATTAAATAATCATGCTGGTCATCCCATATGCTGAATACGCGCCATATACCATCAGGTTTCTTGTTATCACTGTAACCCTTGTGATCCGGTTTCAGTCCCCGGGACGATAGCGGCTCGGTTCCTGCACTGCTTGAGTGCAACAGTAATCGTCCTTGATTATTCCATAGTTGAAATGCGACTTTTCGTTCATATTCGTGATAACCCTTCCCGATAACTTCGTCTTCTTCCTCTCTCTCATCTTCATCGTCAATGACAATGGGAATAGTTACTCCGGTATCAAGAAAATCCTGTATTGACTCAAAATCCTCATGCTCCGTTCTGGTTAACAGAATGGATAACAATACCCTGGAGGATTGTGCCAATTGCGCATCGAACAGCTCTTCCACTTCATGAGCAGAAGCTTTGTAACTCGTCCAGACAGTAACAACACCCGTTATCGATATAACGAGTATTAAAATTACAATCAGCCTGTTACGTATGGAATTCAATGATCACTCGACTCCATTCTATAACCCGCTCCACGTATGGTAGTGATATATTTTGCGCCAATCTTTTTTCTCAGGTTATGTATATACACTTCCAGTGAATTACTTTCGACGGTTCCTTCCCAACCATACAGTATGGCCTCCAGACGATCTCTCTGTACCACCTTGTCGACATTACTCATGAGATATTCGAGTAGCTGAAA
>JASFNY010000036.1:0-10455 GCA_050116795.1 Thiohalophilus sp. | reverse complement strand
AATGATGCGGTTCGTCAGGTCGAAAAAACCGTGGAGGAGAAATTCTCCGGTATGACAGCCGGACTTGGTCTGCCTGATGGGTTCAAGCTACCCTTCTAATCTATGTCGTACAGCCCCCTTATCAATCAA
This sequence comes from Thiohalophilus sp., assembly GCA_050116795.1. GTDB lineage: Bacteria > Pseudomonadota > Gammaproteobacteria > UBA6429 > Thiohalophilaceae > Thiohalophilus. The sequence continues at coordinate 10,326 of JASFNY010000036.1, read as the reverse complement.
CTGGTCGAGGCATTGCGCTGTCTGCCTGGCGTCGGCCCCAAGTCGGCGCAGCGCATGGCGTTTTACCTGCTGGATCGGGACCGTGAGGGCGGACGTCACCTTGCAGCAACCCTGCAGGAGGCGATCGAGAAAGTCGGCCATTGCGAGCAGTGCCGTAACCTCAGTGAACAGCCGGTTTGTCAGTTATGCGCGAGCGAAAAGCGCGATCGCAGTCTGTTATGTATCGTGGAGACACCGGCCGATGTTCAGGCGATTTTGCAGGCCACTGAATTCAACGGCCTGTTCTTCGTGCTGATGGGCCACCTGTCTCCGCTTGACGGTATCGGCCCGCTGGACATTGGTCTGGACAAGCTGGGAGAGCGTCTGGACAGCGGCGAAGTCGGCGAAGTGATCCTGGCCACCAACGCAACCGTCGAGGGGGAAGCCACCGCTCACTACATTGCGGAAATGGCCGCGCGTCGTGATGGTATCAATGTCTCGCGCATTGCCCAGGGCGTGCCGATGGGGGGGGAGCTCGAATATCTCAATAGCAGTACGCTATCGCGTGCGTTCATGGAGCGCCATCGCGTTTGAACTGTGAGCAGCGCGCTATTCAGCCTGCGCTGAACCCCCATCAGTTTTTTTCCTGTTCCACCGACTCAAGTAATGCCAGGTAACTGTGATAGCGGCGCTGATCGATTTCACCCCGGTCGGCGGCATCGCGAACGGCACAACCGGGTTCCTTCCGATGCAGGCAGTCTCGAAACCGGCAAGCATCCCGATATTCCCGGAATTCACGAAAGCCGTCCGCCAGATCCCCAGGCGAGACCTGCCACAGGCCGAATTCGCGTACACCGGGCGAATCGATGATGCTGCCGTGGTGACCGGCTAAAGGATACAGTCGGGCAGTGGTGGTTGTATGGGTGCCCTTGTTGGTCGCCTGCGAAACGTCGCCAATGCGTGCATCAACTTCCGGCAACAGGCAGTTGATGAGGGATGATTTGCCTACCCCGGATTGGCCGACCACGATATTGCTATGCCCGTTTAATATCTCCTGCAGTGACTCTGTCCCCCGATTCTGCTGGGTACTGATGGCGATCACCTGATATCCAATCTGGTCATAAACGGCCAGGGATTGTTGCAGCTCTATCAACTCGGGTTCATCCAGCAGATCGATCTTGTTTAAAACTATGACGGGAATAATGCGGCTGAGTTCAGCGGCGACCAGATAACGATCGATCAGGCCTCGCTTAAACTCGGGGCGGGTAGTGATGACGATTAACATCTGTTCGATATTGGCGGCGATGATTCTCGGTTTGCCGCGACTGTCAGGACGGACAAGTTCTGAATCGCGTGGTAATCGATGAACAATCACTGGTGATCGGTCATCAGTCTCGATCACCACCCGATCGCCGGTCACCAGTGCTCCGGCACTCTTGCGCGCGTGGCACTCATGTTGATGCCGATCAGTTGTCTCTACCAGGAGGCGTGTTCCGAAATGGGCAATAACGATGCCGATCAGTTGATTGTCATGAACAGCTGATGTGGAGGGAACGGATTCGGACCGCGTATCAGCTGTCATAACGGAAAATCAATTTGTCAGTTCCGTCATTCGAACAGGGTATTGACCCGTGCCGCACAGATAAAGTCATTTTCCGACAGGCCACCAACGGAATGCGTGGTAAAGATGACCCGGCAACGGTTATAACTGACTTCCAGATCGGGATGATGATCCTGTTGATTAGCAATCCAGGCCACCGCGTTGACGAATTCAATGGTCTCGTAGAAATTCTTGAATTTGAATTCGCGTGAGATGGTCTGTTGATCCTGATCCAGCATCCAGTCAGAAACCTGTTTGTGCAGTTCCCCGGCCTGAGACATCTCAAGCGCCGGGCTGCCCTTGGGCAGGGGCTGTGAGGTTTTCGTGGCGAGACTCATCGCTTACTCTTCGAACTTGTAGAAGTTCTGGTTGAGGTAAGTGACCACGTCTTCGATCTGGTCTTCCGGCCAGGAGACACCCAGGCTTGTTTTGCAGCGGCGGACCTGGTTGTACAGTCCTTCAAGAGAATCGATACGACGATTCTCGCGGACGTAAATGCCCGTGCCATCCGCGCCGTAGATTCCGCCCTGCATCGAGGCATGACAGCGGATGCAATTCTCCTGGTGCAGTTCCCGACCACGTTCGGCATCACCGGCCTGCGCCAGGCCCGTAACGAGAAGCAGCAGCATTGTGGTCAGTCTGGCAAGGTGTCGCATTGCATAAACCCCTATGGCTTGTGTAGAAAATACTTAACTTATTTTACTCGACAAATGGGCGATACGCACCGGTGCCGGGGGATGAGAATCGTGAAAAGCCGAATAAACCGGATCGGGCGTCAGGGTGCTGGCATTTTCCTTGTACAGCTTGACCAGCGCCTGAACCAGGGTGCGGGCATCGCTCTGCTCGGCGGCAAAATCGTCGGCCTCGAACTCGTGCTTACGGCTGAACGCTGCCATCAGGGGCTGTAAATAGATACTGAAAACCGGGAGCACCAGCATAAACAGCAGCAGGGCGATATAGGTCGAAGGTTGTTCCACGCCCAGCCCGGTATAAAACGGATTGTAATCGAGCAACCAGCCGAGCAGGGCGAGTCCGGCCAGACTGAAGACGGCCATGACCCCGATACGCTTTTGTATATGGCGTCGACGGAAGTGGCCCAATTCATGGGCCAGAACAGCCTCGACCTCATCCGGGTCAAGGGATTTGAGCAGCGTATCGAAGAACACGATGCGCTTGTTGTCACCCAGGCCGGTGAAATAGGCGTTACCGTGGCTGGATCGGCGCGAACCGTCCATGACAAAAATCCCGTTGCTGCGAAAACCGCAGCGACTTAACAGTCTTTCAATCCTCTCGCGCAATGCGCTGTCATCCAGCGGGGAAAACTTGTTAAATAGTGGTGCGATAAACGCGGGATAAGCCCACATCATCAACAGGCTGAAGCCCATCCAGATTGCCCAGACATATAACCACCAGAGTGGAGAGGCATCCTGCATCAACCACAGGATAACCCAGAGCAAAGGTGCGCCGATAATGACGGCCAGCGCGATATTTTTAATGAAGTCAGTAATGAACAATCTTCCTGTCATCCGGTTAAAACCGAAACGCCCTTCAATCCGGAAAGTCCGGTACAGGCTGAGCGGAATATCCAGCAAACTGCTGATTAGCATGAAACTGAAGATGACGGCCAGTCCGGTCATGATCGGAGACAATGTCATGTCACGCCAGAATTGATCCAGCCAGTTAAGTCCTCCACCGAGTGTCCAGATCAGAAGCAATACTGTGGCAACCAGCAGCTCGATCTTGCCAAACTGCAATTTGGTCAGCGTGTAATCTGCCGCCTTCTGATGGCCTTCAAGGGAAATGTGATCACGAAAGGCATCGGGCACTGTGTTGCGGTGGCCGCTGACATAACGACTCTGTCGTTGCCCCAGCCACCACTGCAGGGCGACGGATAGAGCCAGACCAATTAAAAATATGAGAGTCACCGTATTCATTATGGATTTCCTGCTTCAGGTTGCAGCATGGCAGGGTAGCCTCTGGTAGAATGGATCGCAAGCGATGCAGGATGGAAGTAATTTATGGCCGCCGATAGTAATAACCTCATCTGGATCGACCTGGAAATGACCGGTCTGGATACCCTCAACGACATGATCATTGAAATTGCCACCATTGTTACCGACAGCCAGCTCAACATTCTGGCCGAAGGTCCGATGATAGCCATTCACCAGAGTGACCAGACCCTGGCCAAGATGGATGAGTGGAACACACGACAGCATGGTCAATCAGGCCTCGTGGAACGGGTTCGCAACAGCAAGATCGATGAGGCTGAAGCTGAGGCCACTACCCTGGAATTTCTTCGCGAGTATGTACCCGCAAACAGTTCACCGATGTGCGGTAACAGCATCTGCCAGGATCGGCGTTTCCTTGCCCGTTGCATGCCAGAACTGGAGAAGTACTTCCATTACCGAAATCTGGATGTGAGTACGCTCAAGGAACTGGCTAAGCGCTGGGCTCCGTCGATCTGTGGGGGATTGAAAAAGTCTTCGACCCATCTGGCTATGGATGATATCCGTGATTCAATCAACGAGTTACGTTATTACCGCGAACACCTGTTCAAGTCGTTTCCCGCCAGCTAAAGCAACTGTTGAAGGGGCTTGAAGTTTCCCCTGGACTATTCCCATAATATTATTGTGGAATAAAATTGCTCTACAAGTGAGCATCTGCGATTATTGATGTATTATTAACAATCGGTGCAGCCGGCTGATTCCGACTTACAGAGCAGGAGCGGTTGCGCGTGATTAACAGCTGTATCGTCAGCATATACTGTATATGTTGAGAGATGCCCCCTTAATCGGCAGATAGTTGACGAGAAGTGCATAAATTGAGGGATCGATTTCAGAGAATCCCGCCCCGTTGTTTGAGGGGCGTTTCGTTTGATCAGGATCTGATCAGGGCTACCTGTCTTTGTTTGATTTTCCCGGTGTCCGCTGTGACCGGGCAATCGGTACTGGAGGTGTAATGATGAGCGGAGTCGCCATCTATGCCGCCAATCAACCCAAGCTGCACGAGGATCTGGTCGAGCAGCATGCCCCTCTGGTCAAGCGAATTGCCTGCCATCTGATTAACAAGTTACCTGCGAGTGTCCAGCTTGAGGATCTGATCCAGGCCGGTATGATTGGCCTGCTTGAGGCTTCTCGAAATTACGACGAGAACCAGGGTGCCAGTTTTGAAACCTATGCGGGTATCCGCATTCGGGGATCGATGCTGGATGAAATCCGCAAGAATGACTGGGCACCACGTTCGGTGCATCGAAAAGCCCGGATGGTTGCCGAGGCGGTCCGCGAAATTGAACACGAACAGGGTCGTGATGCCAGGGACGTGGAAATCGCCGAATCCCTGGGAATGTCCCTGGAGGATTATTACAAGATTCTGCAGGATAGCAGTTATCACAAGGTTCTCAGTTTCGAAGACATGGGTACGGGCGAGGACTCCATGCTCGATAACGTGTCAGATAATATGCCGGGTATTGTAGACGGGCTCCAGAACGAGGACATTCAGCGAGTTGTAGCCGAGGCCATTGCCAGTCTTCCGGAGCGCGAGCGGCTGGTTATGGCATTGTATTACGACGAGGAACTCAACCTGAGGGAAATCGGCGCGATCATGGGTGTCAGTGAATCCCGGGTCAGTCAGATACATAGTCAGGCCATCATTCGGTTACAGGCCCGCATGGAAAACCGTTTCGAAGAAGCGTGAGTTCTAACTTTCAGATTTCAGTGGCCTGTTCCCCTATTGTTTTGCAGTGATTGCTAACAATAAAACTGTTACATAAATAATAATCATAAATATTCAAATTGCACTGGAGAGTGGGGATGACTGAAGCTGATTTGAAATACAATCAACGACGCGATAAACAACGTCTGCCATTTAAACGTCAAGTCCAGTTACAATCACCCAGTGCCGGAAACTTGACTGTTGATGGTGTCAATTATTCCCCCGGTGGAATTGCTGTTCAAAGTTTTCGTCAATTACCCGTCGGTGAACAGGTCAAACTGAGCTTTCCTGTAGGGCGGAATCAGACTGCCGAAATGAATGTCAATGGCGAGGTTGTGCACAATACGCTTCAGGGTAATGGCTTTATGATTGGTATTCGTTTCGAGGAACGGATCGAGTCGGCTCTGGATTCCGATTCCTGATAATCCTTTTTATCTTTATTCAACATCTTCCACCGTGTAACGCGAGACCTTGATAGTATCGGACCAGTAGTCCGGTGACAGACCGGCTTTTAGTTTCAGCTGTTGTAAGAACTGTTTACGGTCCGGCAGACTTTCCCAAACAGATGGCAAAAATGTTCCCCGGTGACGCCCATCTTCCAGAACCAGGCCGTCGACATTTGGCTGCAGCTGGCTGATCAGGTCGGCTTCATCCCTGAACTGTAATGGTTCGGCAGGGGTTAGCAGGGAAATATGATATTCGAGTTGGGTAAATTCGGATTCACTGACAGGTGGAAAACGGGGATCGCGGAACGCAGCGGCATAGGCATTTTCCGCCACATCTATTACCAGCGGCTGTCGGGCCTCCAGGCTGCCAATGCAACCGCGCAATTGTCCATGAATTTTCAGGGTAACGAAACTGGCAGCAATTTCCTGCAGCTTTTCAGAATAGTTGTGAACATCAGGAATCAATGGCCTGGCGTACTGTAGTCCATGTTCAATCGAATGCCGGGCAATATCCAGCAGCACGCTTTTATCGGCGGGATCAATCACTGAATCAGGTAAGCTCCGTAACCAACTACCTGGTCACGTGGCCCGGCAGTGTCACCGGAGTTTCGCAGGTCGACAGTAGTGGCATGCAGGCCATGTTCCCGTGCGAAATGTAACAGCCCGTTCAGCGGGTTGCGACCACAGGCATCGCCGTATTCGATTTCCTCGGGATGCAATGCCTCGATGGCGTTCGATGTGGCGCGATCCAGTTGCTGGGCCGTGGCATAGTCATGATAGTGACTGAGATCGGAGCTGATCACGATCAAGGTCTGATCATCCCAGAATTGATTGATAACCTCATCCACTTCATGGGGACTGGTTTCGCCGACGACGAGGGGAACAAGGACAAATTCATCAAGAACATACTGTAAAAATGGTATCTGGACCTCGAGACTGTGTTCCTGGCTGTGGGCCTGATCAAGGCAGCTAACCTGTGGTAAAGTTTCTAGTTGTTCGATCGCGGCACGATCCAGGGCAACGAGTCCCAGGGGTGTCAGAAAATGTGTCGCGCTGCTGGTGGCAATCCCCCGAAATGGTACCCGGTGTGAAGGCCCCAGCAAGAGAACGCGTTTGAATCTGGCATGGGCCGGCTGGATACGGGCATAAGCGCTGGCGGCAACAGGTCCGGAATAGATGTATCCGGCGTGTGGGGCGACGATGGCCCTGGGCACGGGTTCATCACCGGAAAGTTTTGCTGACGCTTGTTCCAGGTACTCATCCAGCATTGGGCGTAACTGCGCCGCATCAGCCGGGTAGAACATGCCGGCTACGGCGGGTTGTCGAATCTGAGCGTTCATAGATTCACCATAGAGCTCGATAGTCATGGTTTCAAGCTAACCCAATTAAAGAATAGTCAATTTTCAAGGCGTATGCATATGTTCGGCAATAACAGTAGACGACTCCCTCTTGAATACCTGATGGCCGCCCTGATGTTTGTCTGCTCGCAGCAGGCAATGGCAGCAGAGGCAGAGCCGGTCAAAGTTGACAGTCCCTCTCCAGAGGCCCCGGTAGTCAAATGGGATGCATCTGCGGAACTCGGTTTTATTATGAACCGTGGTAATACAGATACAGACAGCCTGAATGCCAAGCTGCGTGTGGAAAACAGCCGACCGAAATGGCGCCACAAGGCTGAAGTCAAGGTACTTCAAGCGTCCGATCAGGGTACTAAAACGGCGGATAGTTATGAACTGACCGGGCGCTCAGAATATCTACTGGATGATAACGATTACCTGTTCGGTAGTCTGCGCTATGAAGATGATCGCTTTGCCGGGTATGATCGACGTACCACGGAAGTTGTTGGCTATGGTCACCAGTATCTGAAACGCCCGGATATGCATCTCAAAGGCGAGTTCGGTGCAGGTGGTCGGCAAACTGAAAATACCGATGGCAGCAGCGAATCAGAAGGTATCGTGCGAGTAGGTTTGGATTATAAATGGGATATCACCAAAACCAGTTCGTTTAACGAAGTGGTTTTCGTCGAGTACGGCGACAGTAATACCTATACCGAATCCGTCACCGAAATGACGGTCAAGATTAATGCGAGTCTCGCTATGAAAGTCGGTGTTACCGTCAAGCACAACAGTGATCCACCGGTTGATATCAAAAACACGGATACTCGCACTGCGGTGACACTGGTGTATGACTTTTAAGCAAGTGGAATTAATATGACGGAAAAAATTCGTATCGGCATCGTGACAGTCTCCGATCGTGCGAGTCGTGGAGAATATGAGGATCAGGGTGGTCCAGCCATCCAGGACTGGTTGAACAAGGCTTTGTCCAAAGAATGGGAGGCCGTGCCACGGCTGGTGCCCGATGAACAGGACCAGGTCGAAGCAGTACTGAAAGAACTGGCAGATACCGATAACTGTTGCCTGATCGTGACTACCGGCGGAACCGGTCCGGCGCCGCGTGATATTACGCCGGAAGCGACCGAGGCGGTTTGTAACAAGATACTGGATGGTTTCGGTGAACAGATGCGGGCAGTGTCCCTGCAATATGTGCCGACTGCGATTCTTTCACGACAGATAGCCGGGATTCGTGGGCGCAGCCTGCTATTAAATTTACCTGGCAAACCATCGGCCATTGCGGATTGTCTTAATGCTGTCTTCCCGGCGATACCATACTGTATCGATTTGATAGAAGGTCCCTATCTGGAAACTGATGAAAGCGTGATTAAAGTTTTCCGCCCAAAGCACGCCAAAAAACCGGCCAAATAAATCTCAATGGACAAGACATTGATCCTGGAAACTCTCGCTTCTGCGGGAGATATGCGGGAACTGATCCTGCAAACCGAGACATTGTTGGAGAAAGCCGGGCTCTATTTTGGCCATGGTACCGACAATGCGCTCGACGAGGCGGCCTATCTTGTTTCCTATACTATGAGGCTGCCGCCAGATTTTTCCGATACTGATCTGCAACGTGAAGTGAGCGCTGATCAAAAACAGCAGCTCGCCGAACTGCTTTGGCAGCGAATCAGCACCCGCAAACCGGCGGCCTATCTGACGCATGAGGCATGGTTTGCCGGACATAAATTCTATGTGGATGAGCGCGTTCTGGTTCCTCGATCTCCGATTGCAGAACTTATCATCGACCGGTTCGAGCCCTGGGTGGATCCGCAAAAGATTGAAAGGGCACTGGATCTGTGTACCGGGAGTGGTTGTATCGCGATCGCCACGGCACTGGCATTGCCTGATATCCGGGTTGATGCCAGTGACATATCCGACGGGGCACTGGCAGTCGCCAGAACCAATGTTGAGCGATATGACCTGGGGGATCGTGTCGAGGTGATCGAATCGGATCTGTTCTCATCTCTTCAGGGACGTCGCTATGATTTGATCGTCAGTAATCCACCGTACGTGGATGCCACTGATATGGCGGCCTTGCCCGCCGAGTATCAGCATGAGCCGGCTATGGGGCTGGCTGCTGGCGGGCAGGGACTGGATTTTGTTCTGCCCATGCTTGAGCAGGCACCGGCCCATCTGAATCCGGGAGGGGTTCTGATCGTGGAAGTCGGCAACAGCGCCGAGGCGCTGGTGGAGTTGTTGCCCGGCGTTCCTTTCACCTGGCTGGAATTCGAATATGGCGGCCATGGCGTGTTTCTGCTGATGGCGGATCAGCTTGAACAGGTAGCAACGGCAATCAAGGCACTACCGTCTGTGAGTGGAACAACAGCCTGATTTCTTGTATTTGATCCAGATCATGGCAGGTCTACCCGCAGGCAGGGATAATTCTACAAAATCCCAGGGTAAGACGATGTACGAACTGGAATTCGATAAGACGCTGATTCGCCGCTATGATAAGGCCGGGCCGCGCTATACTTCCTATCCGACCGCGGTGCAATTCCATGAAGAGTTTGGTCCGGACGAGTATCGACATCAGGCCGCCCTGAGCAATCAGCGTGGCCAACCTCTGTCTCTCTATTTTCACCTGCCATTTTGTAATACGGTCTGTTTTTATTGTGCATGCAGTAAAATCATCACAGCCAACCGACGTCGTGCAGCACCTTACCTGCAGCGATTACACCGGGAAATAGAACTTCAAAGCGAACTATTTCATGATTCGCGCCTGGTAGAACAATTGCACTGGGGTGGCGGCACGCCGACATTCATCAGCCATGATGAAATGCGCGAGCTGATGGACAAAACCCGTAAACATTTCAACCTGCTGGATGATGACAGTGGTGAATATTCAATCGAGATCGATCCGCGTGAGGCTGATTCCACGACTATAGAGCTTTTGCGGGAGCTTGGATTCAATCGTATCAGTCTCGGAGTGCAGGACTTTGATCCAGCTGTGCAGAAGGCGGTAAACAGAATTCAGTCCGAACAGCAGACCACGGAGGTGATCCAATCCGCACGTAATTCTGGTTTTAAATCTATCAGTCTGGATCTCATTTACGGTTTGCCACTGCAAAGTGTCGAGAGTTTCAGTCGCACTCTGGACAAGGTTCTGTCATTGGAGCCGGATCGCCTGTCCATATTCAACTATGCACATCTGCCGGAGCTGTTCAAAACCCAGCGGCAGATCGATGCTGCCCAATTACCGGCG
>JASFNY010000035.1:0-10537 GCA_050116795.1 Thiohalophilus sp. | reverse complement strand
GCGGTGAAAAATGCCAAGGCCGGCCAGGTGCGTTATCGCACCGACAAGGGCGGGATCATCCATTGCGCCATCGGCAACGTGGAATTCGATGCCAACAATTTGAAGGAAAACCTGGAAGCCCTGCTGACGGACCTGAAGAAGGCCAAGCCGTCTTCTGCCAAGGGACAGTACGTGAAAAAAGTCTCTGTCTCTACCACCATGGGTCCAGGGATTTCCGTCGATCAGTCGTCACTGGCGCTCTGATCATATAAAGACTTTGTGGCCGTTGTTGGTTGTTATCAACAACGTCCATCAAAGACCGTGGGTGCGGTAACCGCTGTAACGTTGCCGCTTAATGGAGTTTACTCCGGCCTACGCAGATGGTGTGCCCGAACAGATTTATTTCTGCCTTGGGTCACTAAATAGGTGGAACATTCAGCAGTAACGATGTTCCTTGTTCGTCCAACGACAGGTGTGCTGTTTGACCTGTCAGAAATGGAGGTATGTTCGCGTGGCTCTCAGTCTGAAAGAAAAGAAAGCCATAGTGGCCGAAGTCGCTGAAGTCGCTGCGAATGCGCATTCCGCGGTTGTTGCGGAATATATTGGACTGGCGTCCAACGACATGAACAACCTGCGCGCCCAGGCGCGTTCCGGTGGTGTTTATCTTCGTGTCGTGAAAAATACGCTGGCCAAGCGCGCATTGGAAGGGACGGACTTTGCCTGCATGAACGATACGCTCGTCGGCCCGATGATCCTGGCATTTTCCCAGGAAGATCCGGGTGCTGCGGCGCGTGTATTGAAAGCATTCGCCAAGGAAAACGACAAACTGGTAGTCAAGGCCCTTTCCGTTAGTGGACAACTGTTGTCTGCTTCCGATCTGGACCGTCTGGCCAGCCTGCCGACCAAGGAGCAAGCAATCAGTATGCTCATGTCGGTCATGCAAGCCCCGATTACCAAGCTGGCGCGTACCTTTAACGAAGTGCCTGGCAAACTGGTCCGTACCGTTGCGGCTGTTCGCGACGCCAAACAGGCCTCTTGAAAATTTTAGTGATTAGGAGAACGTAAAATGGCAGTTTCTAAAGATGAAATTCTGGAAACGATTTCCAATATGTCCGTCATGGAAGTTGTCGAACTGATCGAAGCTATGGAAGAGAAGTTCGGCGTTTCTGCTGCAGCCGCTGTTGCTGCTGCCCCGGCCGCTGCGGCCGGTGGTGGTGAAGCCGCTGCTGAAGAGAAGGACGAATTCGACGTCGTCATGACCAGCTTCGGTGATAACAAGGTTGCCGTAATCAAGGCAGTCCGTGGTATTACCGGCCTGGGCCTGAAAGAGGCCAAGGAAATGGTCGAAGGTGCACCCGCCACTGTTAAGGAAGGTGCTCCTAAGGCCGACGCCGAAGAAATCAAGAAGCAGCTGGAAGAAGCCGGCGCACAGGTCGAGCTGAAATAAGCGGCTTGCTTCATGAAAAGATTGCGGGCCAGTGGCCCGCAATCACAAGATGGTATAACCATTCCCACAGTGGGCTGGTAGCCAAAAGGCTGCCGGCCTGCTGTGCATTCGTTGTTTTCGGCCTGAAAACCGTGAACAAACGAATGCCGGGAATGCCAGTTTCGCGACTAACTGCTACTAGCAAGGTGACCAATGGCATACTCGTTCACTGATAAGAAACGGATTCGTAAAAACTTTGGTCGTCGTCCTACTATCCTTGAGGTCCCCTACCTTCTGGCGATGCAGACCGGTTCCTATCGGGAATTCCTGCAGGCCGACAAACCTGAAGATGGGCGTGACGACAAGGGTTTGCATGCGGCGTTCAAATCGGTTTTCCCGATAGTCAGCTATTCCGGTAATGCTGCACTGGAATATGTCAGCTATCGACTCGGGACACCGGCATTTGATGTGAAAGAGTGCCAGATGCGTGGTGTGACCTACGCGGCTCCACTGCGGGTCAAGGTGCGCCTGATCATCTATGACAAGGAAGCCAAGAATCCCACGGTCAAGGATATCCGCGAGCAGGAAGTCTACATGGGCGAAATCCCGCTCATGACCGAGACCGGAACCTTTGTCATCAACGGTACCGAGCGAGTCATCGTCTCGCAGTTGCACCGTTCACCCGGTGTGTTCTTCGATCACGACAAGGGCAAGACCCACTCATCGGGCAAGTTGCTGTTCAATGCCCGGGTGATTCCGTACCGTGGTTCCTGGCTCGACTTTGAATTTGATCCCAAGGATTGCCTGTTTACCCGTATCGATCGTCGTCGCAAGCTGCCGGTCACCGTGCTGCTGCGCGCGCTGGGTTACAGCACCGAGGAGATGCTGGATCTGTTCTTCGAGAAGAACACTTTCCATATTAATAAAGAAGGCGGCTTCGAGTTGGACCTGGTTCCGGAGCGCCTGCGTGGTGAAACCGCTACCTTCGATATCAAGATCAAGAACAAGATCCTGGTCGAGGAAGGCCGGCGCATCACGCCTCGCCACATTCGCGAGATGGAAAAGGTGAATCTCAAAAAACTGGCCGTGCCGGAAGAGTACATGCACGACAAGGTGCTCGCGCATGATGTGATCAACAAGGACACCGGCGAAATCATTGCCAAGGCCAACGACACCCTGATCCCCGAGCGCCTGGATCTGTTGCGCGAGGCCAAGGTGACCGAGTTCCAGACCCTGTTTACCAACGATCTGGACCACGGGCCGTATATCTCCAAGACCCTGGAAATCGATACCACTACCACCCAGCTTGAAGCGCAGGTGGAAATCTATCGCATGATGCGTCCGGGCGAGCCGCCGACCAAGGAAGCGGCCGAAAACCTGTTCAACAACCTGTTCTTCAGCGAGGATCGATACGATCTCTCCGCCGTCGGCCGCATGAAATTCAATCGCCGTATCGGCCGCAAGGAAGTCACCGGCGAAGGGACCCTGTCGAAAGAAGACATCCTTGCCGTGATCCAGACCCTGATCGGCATTCGTGACGGCAAGGGCAACGTGGATGACATCGACCACCTCGGCAACCGCCGTATCCGTTCCGTTGGTGAAATGGCGGAAAACCAGTTCCGCGTCGGCCTGGTGCGTGTCGAGCGCGCGGTCAAGGAACGTCTGTCTCTGGCCGAGTCCGAAAACCTGATGCCGCAGGAGATGATCAACGCCAAGCCGGTTTCCGCAGCGATCAAGGAGTTCTTCGGTTCATCGCAGCTTTCCCAGTTCATGGATCAGAACAACCCGCTGTCCGAAGTAACTCACAAGCGTCGTATCTCGGCTCTTGGACCGGGTGGCCTGACCCGCGAGCGGGCCGGTTTTGAAGTGCGTGACGTGCATCCGACCCACTACGGTCGCGTTTGCCCGATTGAAACGCCGGAAGGTCCGAACATCGGTCTGATCAACTCGCTGGCCGTCTATGCCCGCACTAACCAGTACGGGTTCCTGGAAACACCGTATCGCCGGGTCAAGAACGGCAAGGTGACCGACGATATCGAATTCCTGTCGGCCATCGATGAAGGTGAATATGTTATTGCCCAGGCCAATGCCGGGCTGGATGCCAAGGGCAACCTGACCGACGACCTGGTTTCCTGTCGGCACCTGAATGAATTTGCCATGTCCACACCGGACAAGGTCGACTTCATGGATATTTCGCCCAAGCAGATCGTTTCGGTCGCGGCGGCGCTGGTACCGTTCCTCGAACACGACGACGCCAACCGTGCATTGATGGGTGCGAACATGCAGCGCCAGGCGGTGCCGACCCTGCGTGCGGAAAAACCGGTGGTTGGCACCGGCATCGAACGTACTGTGGCAGTCGACTCCGGCGTGGCCGTTGTCGCCATGCGTGGTGGCCTGGTCGACTCGGTTGATGCTTCGCGCATCGTGGTCCGCGTCAATGACGATGAAACCATCGCCGGCGAATCCGGGGTGGATATCTACAACCTGACCAAGTACACCCGTTCCAACCAGAACACCTGCATCAACCAGCGGCCGCTGGTCACCGTGGGCGACGAGATTGCCCGCGGCGACGTATTGGCTGACGGTCCCTCGACCGATCTGGGCGAGCTGGCACTGGGTCAGAACATGCTGGTCGCGTTCATGCCCTGGAACGGTTACAACTTCGAAGACTCGATTCTGATCTCCGAACGAGTGGTGCAGGAAGATCGCTACACCACTATCCATATCGAGGAGCTGACCTGTGTTGCGCGTGATACCAAGCTCGGTTCCGAGGAGATCACCGGTGATATTCCGAATGTCGGTGAGTCCGCGCTGTCCAAGCTGGACGAGGCCGGCATCGTATATATCGGTGCCGAGGTCAAACCCGGCGATATCCTGGTCGGCAAGGTCACTCCGAAAGGTGAAACCCAGCTGACCCCGGAAGAGAAACTGCTGCGCGCTATCTTCGGCGAGAAGGCTTCCGATGTGAAGGACACCTCGCTGCGCGTGCCGTCCGGTATCGTCGGTACGGTCATCGACGTGCAGGTCTTCACCCGTGACGGGCTGGAGAAGGACTCGCGCGCCATTGCCATCGAGAACTCCGAACTCGAACGTATTCGCAAGGACTTCAATGACCAGCGTCGTATCATGGAAGACGATGCCTATCAGCGTGTCGAGAGCATGCTGATCGGCAAGGTCGCCGACGGGGGGCCGAACAAGCTCAAGAGCGGCAGCAAGCTGACCAAGGCCTACCTGGAAGAGGTGCCTCGTGAGAAGTGGTTTGAAATTCGTCTGCGCAACGACGACGCCAACGCCCAGCTGGAAGCTATTGCCGCGCAGATCAAGCAGCTGCGCAAGGACTTCGACGAGAAGTTCGAAGAGAAAAAACGCAAGCTGACCACCGGCGATGACCTGGCGCCCGGCGTACTGAAGATGGTCAAGGTGCACCTGGCAGTCAAGCGTCGTCTGCAGCCTGGTGACAAGATGGCCGGTCGTCATGGTAACAAGGGTGTTATCTCCATGATCCGTCCGGTGGAGGACATGCCGTTCAGCGCTGATGGTACTCCGGTTGACGTGGTACTGAGCCCGCTGGGTGTTCCCTCACGCATGAACGTGGGCCAGGTGCTGGAAACTCACCTGGGCTGGGCTGCCAAGGGACTGGGCAAGAAACTGGGCGACATGCTGCAGGCCCAGGCCAAGATCGCCGAGATCCGCAAATTGCTCGATGACATCTACAACAAGAGCGAAGGCCAGAAGGAAGATCTCAAGTCGCTGAGCGATGAAGAGATCCTGGAACTGGCGAAAAACCTGAAGTCAGGTGTGCCGATGGCCACGCCGGTATTCGATGGTGTCAACGAGGCCGAGATCAAGCGCCTGCTGAGTCTGGCGGATCTTCCCGAAAGCGGTCAGGCCGATCTGTATGACGGTCGCACCGGCGAGAAATTCGATCGCCCGGTCACCGTGGGCTACATGTACATGCTCAAGCTGAACCACCTGGTCGACGACAAGATGCACGCCCGTTCGACCGGTCCGTACAGCCTGGTTACCCAGCAGCCGCTGGGCGGCAAGGCACAGTTCGGTGGTCAGCGCTTCGGTGAGATGGAAGTGTGGGCGCTGGAAGCCTATGGCGCTGCCTACACCTTGCAGGAAATGCTTACCGTCAAGTCCGACGACGTCAACGGCCGGACCAAGATGTACAAGAACATCGTCGACGGGGATCATCGCATGGAACCGGGTATGCCGGAATCCTTCAACGTACTGCTGAAGGAGATCCGTTCACTTGGTATCGACATCGAACTGGAACAACTGGACTGAATACCAGGGACGAGATAAAGGCCAGAGTGACGGCCGTGAACTTTATAACCCGTCACTCATCCTCTCGTAACCGGAATTATCTATTAGGAGTGGCAACGTGAAAGACCTACTCAAAATTCTGAAACAGCAGGGCCAAACTGAAGACTTCGATGCGATTCGTATCGGTCTGGCGTCCCCGCAGAAAATCCGTTCCTGGTCCTATGGCGAAGTGAAGAAGCCGGAAACCATCAACTACCGTACCTTCAAACCGGAACGTGACGGTCTGTTCTGCGCCAAGATTTTCGGTCCCATCAAGGATTACGAATGCCTGTGTGGCAAGTACAAGCGGCTCAAGCACCGCGGCGTAATCTGTGAAAAATGTGGTATCGAGGTCACACTGGCCAAGGTACGTCGTGAACGTATGGGCCACATTGAGCTGGCCTCACCGGTAGCACATATCTGGTTCCTGAAATCCCTGCCGTCGCGTATGGGCCTGTTGCTGGATATGACCCTGCGCGACATTGAACGCGTACTCTATTTCGAGGCCTTCGTGGTGGTCGATCCGGGTATGACTAACCTGGAACGAGGCCAGCTGCTGACTGATGAGGCTTATCTTGAAGCGATCGAGGAGTACGGTGACGAGTTCGACGCCCGCATGGGTGCCGAGGCCGTCCAGGCGCTGCTGGGTAACATCAAGCTGGAACAGGAAGCGGCCAAGGTGCGTGAAGACATGGGCGCCACCAAGTCCGAAACCAAGCTCAAGAAGCTCGGCAAGCGACTGAAGCTGATCGAGGCCTTCCTCGATTCCGGTAACAAGCCGGAATGGATGGTTATGACCGTACTGCCGGTATTGCCGCCGGAACTGCGCCCGCTGGTCCCGCTGGAAGGCGGCCGGTTTGCGACCTCTGATCTGAATGATCTGTATCGCCGGGTCATCAACCGTAATAACCGTCTGAAGCGTCTGCTGGATCTGAACGCTCCTGACATCATCGTGCGTAACGAAAAACGCATGCTGCAGGAATCTGTTGACGCCCTGCTGGACAACGGTCGTCGCGGTCGCGCGATTACCGGTTCCAACAAGCGTCCGCTCAAGTCGCTGGCCGACATGATTAAAGGCAAGCAGGGTCGTTTCCGTCAGAACCTGCTCGGAAAGCGTGTCGATTACTCCGGCCGTTCCGTTATCGTGGTCGGTCCCGCACTGCGTCTGCACCAGTGCGGCCTGCCAAAGAAGATGGCCCTGGAACTGTTCAAGCCGTTTATCTTCAGCAAGCTGGAGCGTCGTGGCCTGGCCACCACCATCAAGGCGGCCAAGAAGATGGTCGAGCGTGAAGGCCCGGAAGTCTGGGACATTCTGGAAGAAGTCATCCGCGAACATCCAGTCATGCTTAACCGTGCCCCGACCCTGCATCGCCTGGGTATCCAGGCCTTTGAACCGGTGCTGATCGAAGGCAAGGCCATTCAGCTGCATCCGCTGGTCTGTACCGCGTTCAACGCCGACTTCGACGGCGACCAGATGGCGGTCCACGTACCGCTGTCGCTGGAAGCCCAGCTCGAGGCCCGCGCGCTGATGATGTCCTCCAACAACATTCTGTCACCGGCCAACGGCGAGCCCATCATCGTGCCGTCTCAGGACGTGGTTCTCGGTCTGTACTGGATGACCCGCGAACGGGTTAATGCCAAAGGTGAAGGTATGATCTTCGCCGACGTGAAAGAAGTGGATCGTGCCTACAACAGCGGCACAGTTGATCTGCAAGCCAGGGTCAAGGTACGCATCCGTGAACTGGGTTTTGACGAAGACGGCAATACCACCGAACAGCTTTCCGTGCAGGAAACGACTGTCGGCCGTGCTTTGCTGTATGAAATCGCGCCGCAGGGTATGGAATTCAGCCTGTTCAACAAGGAGATGAAAAAGAAAGCCATCTCCGGGCTGATCAACGCCTGCTACCGCAAGCTGGGCCTGAAGGCGACCGTGGTGTTCGCCGACCAGCTGATGTACACCGGTTTCTCCTACTCGACCAAGGCCGGTATCTCCTTCGGTGCCGACGACATGGAAATTCCGCAGGAGAAGATGGAAATCCTGTCCGCCGCCGAAGAAGAGGTGAAAGAGATCGAGGAGCAGTACACCTCCGGTCTGGTCACCAACGGCGAACGTTACAACAAGGTCGTGGATATCTGGTCGCACACCAATGACCAGGTGGCCAAGGCCATGATGGACAAGCTGGGTGTTGATGAAGTTACCGATAAAGACGGTAACGTCGTGAAGCAGCCTTCTTTCAACTCCATTTTCATGATGGCCGATTCCGGCGCCCGTGGTAGCGCGGCACAGATTCGCCAGCTGGCCGGAATGCGTGGCCTGATGGCCAAGCCGGACGGCTCCATCATCGAGACACCGATCACGGCTAACTTCCGTGAAGGCCTGTCGGTACTGCAGTACTTCATATCCACCCATGGCGCCCGTAAGGGTCTGGCCGATACCGCTCTGAAGACTGCCAACTCCGGTTACCTGACCCGTCGCCTGGTGGATGTTTCCCAGGATCTGGTGGTTGCCGGCGAGGATTGCGGTACCAGCAACGGTATCCTGATCTCCTCCCTGATCGAAGGCGGCGATGTGGTCGAACCGTTGCCCGAACGGGTACTGGGTCGTGTTATCGCCGAAGACGTCAAGGACGCCAACGGTGATGTGGTCATTCCGCTCGGCACCCTGTTGGATGAACATTGGGTGGCCCGCCTGGAAAGCATGGGTATTGACCATATCCAGGTCCGCTCACCCATCACCTGTGACAACCTGCACGGTGTCTGCGCGGTCTGCTACGGTCGTGACCTGGCCCGCGGGCATCTGGTCAATCAGGGTGAATCGGTCGGCGTTATCGCCGCCCAGTCCATCGGTGAGCCGGGTACCCAGCTGACCATGCGGACCTTCCATATCGGTGGTGCCGCCAGCCGTTCCGCGGCAGTCAGCAACATCGAGATCAAGACCAAGGGCACGGTGCGTCTGCACAACATCAAGACCATCCAGCACACCAGTGGTGTGAACGTGGCAGTATCCCGTTCCGGGGAAATTACCGTGCTGGATGAAAACAACCGCGAACGCGAACGTTACAAGGTACCCTATGGTGCCTCGATCTCGGTTAATGATGGTGCCGCGGTTGAAGCCGGCCAGATCGTTGCCAACTGGGATCCGCATACCCATCCGATCGTGACCGAGGTGGAAGGCACGGTTAAATTTGTCGATATCATCGAGGGTGTCACTGTCCAGGCGGAAACCGACGAGGTGACTGGTCTGTCCCGTCTGGTAATCATGGATCCCAAGCAACGCGGCAGCCAGGCCAAGGACCTGCGTCCCATGGTCAAGCTGATCGACAAGGACGGCAATGACATGAACATTGCCGGGACCGATCTGCCGGCCCACTATTACCTGCCGTCGGGCGCGATCATCGCGTTGCGGGATGGCGATGCGGTCAGCGTCGGTGATGCCATCGCGCGAATTCCGCAGGAATCCTCCAAGACCCGTGACATTACCGGTGGTCTGCCGCGTGTTGCGGATCTGTTCGAGGCGCGCAAGCCGAAGGAATCCTCCATCCTGGCGGAAATCTCCGGCACAGTCAGCTTCGGCAAGGAAACCAAGGGCAAGCAGCGTCTGGTCATCACCCCCAACGAGGGCGATACCTACGAGGAACTGATTCCCAAGTGGCGTCACGTTACCGTGTTCGAAGGCGAGCATGTCGAAAAGGGTGAAGTGATTGCCGAGGGCGAACCCAATCCGCACGATATCCTGCGTCTGCTGGGTGTCGAGGAGCTGGCCCGCTACATCGTTAACGAGGTACAGGACGTCTACCGCCTGCAGGGTGTGAAGATTAACGACAAACACATCGAGGTCATTGTGCGTCAGATGCTGCGCAAGGTTGATATCACCTCGCCGGGCGACAGTGGCTTCCTCAAGGGCGAGCAGGCGGAAAAATCCCGCGTGCTGGAAGAGAACGAGAAGTTACTGACCGCTGGCAAGCAACCGGCCGAATACGACCCGGTTCTGCTGGGTATTACCAAGGCCTCGCTGGCGACCGAGTCGTTCATCTCGGCAGCTTCCTTCCAGGAGACCACCCGTGTGCTGACAGAAGCCGCCGTTACCGGCAAGATCGACGATCTTCGTGGCCTGAAGGAAAATGTCATCGTCGGCCGGCTGATTCCTGCCGGTACCGGCATGGCCTTCCACCAGGAACGGCGTCGCCAGCGCAAGCAGGCCGAATCGGCCGAAGCGGCCCTGGCCGCGGCGGCTGCCGAAGTCGAGCAGTCGGGAGATACCGAAGAATCGGTGGATCAGCAGAGCTGAGTGAAGTTTGCCCCAGTAGCCATATTAAATAAGTGGTTACTGGGGCCCGAAACCGGCCTGTCCGGTTCGGTATGGCTCCCCGGGGTAAAAAACCCCAAAAATTGGCGAGACGGGGGGGTGATCCTGTTGACAGGAACCCCGCATCCCCATAAAATCTCGCGCCTCACGACAGGTCGGTACGCCGGCCTGTCGTTTATTTTCTGGACTAAGAAAGACAAAGACTTATGGCAACAATTAACCAGTTAGTACGTAAGCCGCGCAAACGCCGGCCCCAGAAAAGCAACGTTCCGGCGCTGGAAGCCTGCCCACAGCGTCGCGGGGTCTGCACGCGTGTTTACACCACGACGCCGAAAAAACCGAACTCGGCGTTACGAAAAGTGGCCCGTGTGCGCCTGACTAACGGCTATGAGGTCGCCAGCTACATCGGCGGCGAAGGCCACAACCTGCAGGAGCACTCGGTTGTGCTGATTCGTGGCGGTCGTGTAAAGGACCTGCCCGGTGTGCGCTACCACACAGTACGCGGTTCGCTGGAT
>JASFNY010000034.1:0-10550 GCA_050116795.1 Thiohalophilus sp. | reverse complement strand
AATCCTGATCCGTAACGGCGAGGCCCTGCAACAGGCCGGCAAACTGGAAGCGATCGTGCTGGACAAGACCGGCACGGTGACCGTGGGACGCCCGGCGGTGACCCACCTGGTACCGGCGAATGAGCAGAGCGAGGAACAGTTACTGCAACTGGCCGCCAGCCTGGAACAGGGTTCCGAGCATCCGCTTGCCAACGCGATCCTCGAGGCGGCCGAGGAGCGCAATATCGATCTCCTGAAGGTCGAGAACTTCGAAGCGATCACCGGCCAGGGTGTGACGGGCCGAATCGACGGGCAACAGGTCCGCCTGGGTAACCGGCGGCTGATGCAATCAACTGGTGTCGATATCAGTGCGCTTGAAAGCCGGGCCAGGGAACTGGCTGATGAAGCCCAGACGCCGATGTACCTGGCGCTGGATGATCAACTGGTCGGCATCCTTGCGGTGGCCGATCCGATCAAGGACGACTCTGCCGAGGCCGTGCACCGATTGCAACAACTGGGGTTGAAGGTCATCATGCTCACCGGCGACAACCAGGCCACGGCCCAGGCGGTGGCCCGACAAGTCGGCATTGACGAGGTACTGGCCGAGGTCCAGCCCCAGGACAAGAACCGGAAGGTGGCTGAACTGCAACAACAAAATCAGATTGTCGCCATGGTGGGTGACGGTATAAACGACGCCCCGGCACTGGCCCAGGCCGATGTCGGGTTTGCCATCGGCAGTGGTACGGACGTGGCGATCGAAAGCGCCGACGTGACACTGATGCGCGGTTCCCTGCACGGCGTGGCCGATGCCATCGCCATCTCCCATGCCACGGTGCGTAACATCAAGCAGAACCTGTTCGGCGCGTTCGTGTACAACACGCTGGGTATTCCGGTCGCGGCCGGTATCCTGTATCCAATCATGGGCTTGATGCTCAATCCGATGATCGCCGGGGCCGCCATGGCCATGTCCTCGGTCACGGTGGTCAGTAATGCCAACCGTCTGCGATTTTTCAAATCGGGAGCACGATCATGATCTGGCTGGTGAACCTGGCAGGACTCGGCCTGATGGCCGCCATCGTCTGGTGGTTCTGGGTTTCGCGCGGCAAGGTCGCCAAACACAGTGGCGACAGCGTCGATATCCTGGTCGACGACGGTGTCTATACCCCTTCTCGTATCGAGGCAGCGGTCAACCAGCCGATCACCCTGCGTTTTTTACGCAAGGACGCCAGTCCCTGTGCGGAACAGGTCATCTTTGATGATTTCGACATCAGTACCGAACTGCCGGTGGACAAGTACAGGGAAATCACGCTGACGCCACAGGAGAAGGGTGAATACGACTTTACCTGCCAGATGCAAATGTATCGTGGTACTCTGGTCGTGAAGTAAAACGAATCATTTAATTCCAATCTGCAATGAAAACATTTTGTCATCGATATTTTTTCCCGGGGATACTGCTGTGAGCTGGTGGGGCAAGGTCGTCGGTGGGGCGTTCGGCTTCATGCTCGGTGGACCGCTGGGCGCATTGCTTGGTGCAGTGCTCGGCCACCAGTTTGACAAGGGGTTGCGAATCCAGGCCCAGCTGGGAGGTTTTCAGACTGGTGATCAGGAACGGGTGCAGATGGCGTTTTTCACCGCGCTGTTTTCCACCATGGGTCATGTGGCCAAGGCCGATGGCCGGGTCAGTGAAAACGAGATCGAGATGGCGCGCTCGGTCATGCAACAGATGCGTCTGGATGAGCAGCAAAAGCGCGCGGCTATCGATCTGTTCAACCAGGGCAAGCAACCAGACTTCGATCTGGATGCGATACTGGAACAGTTCCGCCAGGAATGCCGGCGCCGCCGAACCCTGTTGCAGATGTTTCTCGAGATACTCACTCATGCCGCCTATGCCGACGGGGTTATGCATCCCACGGAACTGAATGTACTACGGCACATCAGTCAGCGGCTTGGTTTCAGCGCTACAGAGTTCGAACAATTGCTCAGCATGGTAGCGGCACAGCGTCAGTTCCATCAACAGTATACTGGCGGCCGTGCCGGTGGAACGCAGCGTCCTTCGGGCGATCAGCTGAAACAGGCTTACGATCTACTGGGTGTGAGTCAGGGTGCCAGTGATGCGGAGGTCAAGAAAGCCTATCGCCGGCAGATGAATCAGCATCACCCGGATAAACTGGTTGCACGCGGTCTGCCCGAGGAAATGATCAAAATCGCCAACCAGAAGACCCAGGAAATCAAACAGGCCTACGATCTGATCAAAAAATCAAGAGGCGGGTGACTGCTGCGGTGTCCTGGCGATATGCGTGTTGCAGGGCCGGAACATATCCAGTTCCGGGTTATATATCGATGTTGATACGTGGGTGAGACCGAGCAGGGTATGGAACAGATAATCGTGGCTGTATTGCAGGTTGGCCCGTTGTTTGAAGCATGACTGGCTGAACTGGTTGTCCTGGATAAAGCCATCCGAGAACCAGGCGATAAAGGGAACATGTTTCTGTTCGTCCGGGGCAATCATGTACGGCAGGCTATGCAGATAGACATTGTGCTCACCCAGCGACTCACCATGATCGGAGACATACAGCATGGCGGTGTCGAATTTGCCTGATTCCTTCTTCAGCAGGGTAATAACTTCTTCCAGGAAGTGGTCGGTATAAAGAATCGTATTGTCATAGGCATTGATGATCTCTTTTGCTCCGCAACTTCCCAGATCGTTGGTGTTGCATGCGGGTGAGAATTTGCTGAACTGATCCGGATAACGACGGTAATAGGCAGGACCATGACTGCCGTTCTGATGAAGAATAATGACTGTATCTTTATTCTGACCTTCAATGTACTTGTCGAGATCAACGAGCATCACATCGTCAAAACATCCATCCTCGGTGCACAGGCCTTTCAACTTGCGATGTGATGTTACTTCAGTCGGTACATTTTTACAGACGCCCTTGCAGCCGGAATTGTTGTCCAGCCACAGCACATTCAGGCCGGCCCGCTGTAAGACATCCGGCAGCTTCTCATAGCGTTGCGCCATGGCCTCGTCATACTTGTCACGGCCGAACATGGAAAACATGCATGGCAGTGAGACATGGGTCGAGGTGCCACAGGAATAATAATTCGGATAGTTGATGACATTTTCGTGCTGCAATTCAGGCGTGGTATTGCGGTCGTAACCATTGAGCGGGAAGTTTCTGGCACGGGCGGTCTCTCCGACGACGACCACGATCAGGGAATTTTTGTTCTGATCAGCTGTTGCCAGTGTGTGTTTGGCGTCAATACCGATCGGAATCGGAGAAGTATCGTGGTTCTCCAGGGCGACAGCCGTGACTTTACCTACACTATATATATAGTTAACCGGGTTGATCAGATAACGCATATGGTGGTGGTTTCTGAAAAACGAGGTGTACTCCGAGGAGGACAGAAGGAAGTTCCCGGCAATCAGGCCGAATGACAGCACTATGATGATCGCGTTCTTGCCCAGCTGTCTCAGTGGGGACAAATAGCTGACAGGGGCCTTGTAAACCAGGAGGGCCGGGATAACCCCGAGCAACAACACGTATACAAGCATTCGAATAGTCAGCAGATCCGTAGATTCGCGCGTGTCAGTCTCCAGGACGTTGTGGATCATGGTGGTATCAATCACGACCCCGTAATTGAGCATAAAGTAACTGGTGAACGCCGATGCTATCAGGATCGTGATCAACACCGGTTTGGTCAGATACTTGAACTGGAATGCCTGCAACAGAAAAACGGTAAATGCCACGATCAGGAAAAAGAACGAAACCAGGAACCCGATCCTGTGAAGGGTACTGCCGTTGATGACGTCCTGAAGCTGGGCCCAGAAGGCCAGATTACCTGCCAGGGCAAGATACACTGCGACCAGCACCACCGGATAGCGGGCATATATGCGGCGCAACGGCGCCATCAACCGCTGTATCGGTTCAAGTAGTCTATGAAATGGAAGCTGATGCATGTCTGACATTGACCCTCCAGGGCCCAGGGGATTCCTATTGTCAGACATAAACCTTAATGTGGCCTTAAATTCATTCGCGAAGCATCTTTGGCGTTTTAGGATTTCTGTATTAAAAACAGGCACATGGGTAAACCAGGGGTGCCTGTATGCCCGCTAGCCGAAATAACGTCCACCGCTGGCGATCAACACGGTCAGCAGCCCCAGCGCGGTATTGAGGCCTACCAGCATTCGGATCTGCCCCAGCTTCTTCCCGCCGGTCGGCCAGTCCTGTTTCAGGACGGCCTGCTTCAGGCGACGGTAGGGGGCGAAAAACACGTGCAGATAGATCAGGATCATCACGATACCAATGCCGTTCATCAGGTGGACATACATCGGCGCATTGGCAAAGCCGCCAAACATGGCGAACAGCATCCAGTAACCGGTCAGGGGCAGCAGGATGACACTCGCCCAGACATAGGGAAAGAACTTGCCAAAGGTGCCGACCCACAGGGTCAGTCGGGCCGGTGGTTCCAGTTGTGTGGCGGCAACAGGCCGCAGGCACATGTAGGCGAAAAACATTCCGCCCACCCAGATAACGGCGGACAGCATATGCAAGGCGATTGTCAGACTGTTGAGATTCACTGGTGTTCCCCTTTGTTGTTATTGATTCCCGGTATTACCGGTCAACGGCATGCTGGTCCAGCCAGCTTTCAACACGCTTGACCAGAATATCCGTTTTACCGTTGAAAAAATGATCGGCGCCTTCGATTTTGACCTGCAGGTAGTCGTTATTGCCCGCTTTGTTTGCACTACTGGCGCGTTTTGTGACCGAGGCCATGACCCCGTCAAGATCCTTGCTTCCGTAAAGGTCCAGAACCGGTATCTTTATCTTCTCCAGGTTGCTGGCATTGTCCATGATATCAATTCGACTCTGGTTCATGCCGATACCGACGAAGGCCCGCACAGGATGAGTCGGATGACTGGCCAGGTAATGACTACTCATTGCCGCCCCCATACTGTGAGCGATGATAACGATATTATCGATACCCTGATCATGCAGATAGGCGATGGCCGCCTCGAAGCGTGGGGCGACCTCGGCAAATAATGGCTCGTAGTCGACGGCTTCGGCCTGGTTTTCCAGAATCGGCATCTGGATGGAGAGCGTTGTCCAGCCCTGTTCCGGTAACCGGCTGCGCAGCGGATGGATCACCTCGGGCCAGTTAGGATGGGCGCCGATGCCATGGACCACGATAGCGCCTCCCTTGGCCTGTTCGGTGGTCTGTTCGGTCACCAGTGACAGTACTTTCTCGTTACCAACGTCAAGCCAGACAGCTTCACCGACCAGTAGCATGTCGACGATCTGATCAGCCCAGCGCTGTTCCTTGGCCTTGTCGGATGCGTGCAACGGGGCGATCACCATGCAGACAGCAAAAATCAGTCCGGGTAGTAATTGGCGCATGTTAATTCCTTGTTATCAAAAAGGTTTTATGTCGATGTCGGCGGACACTGCAACCGGCCCGGTTGGCAAAACCGCCCACATACTGCCATAAAAGGCTGAAAAATCCGACCTGATCAGGTAAAGTCTGCGGTTCATTTTTTCAGCGGTGTGCGCCAGCTGCACTTGCCGCGACCTGTTTAACAAGCGAAGAGGCGAACCCATGGCCGATTATAAAATTGCCCCGTCCATCCTGTCTGCGGATTTTGCCCGCCTGGGTGATGAAGTGGTCAATGTACTGAATGCCGGTGCCGACATCGTCCATTTCGATGTCATGGACAACCATTATGTACCGAACCTGACCATCGGTCCGCTGGTTTGCGAAGCACTGCGCAAGCATGGTGTGACTGCACCGATCGACGTGCATCTGATGGTCAAGCCGGTGGATCGTATCATTCCGGATTTTGCCAAGGCCGGTGCCACTTATATCACTTTTCACCCGGAAGCTTCTGATCATATCGACCGCAGTTTGCAACTGGTGCGTGACAACGGCTGCAAGTCCGGCCTGGTCTTCAACCCGGCAACCCCGCTGGATTACCTCAAGTACGTGATGGACAAGGTGGATATGGTCCTGCTGATGTCAGTCAACCCCGGTTTTGGCGGACAGTCTTTCATTCCTTCCACGCTGGACAAGCTGCGTGAGGCACGCAAGCTGATCGACGAATCCGGTTGTGATATTCGTCTGGAAGTCGACGGTGGAGTCAAGGTCGACAACATTCGCGAAATTGCCGAAGCCGGTGCCGACACCTTTGTCGCCGGTTCGGCCATTTTCGGTAAAGCCCAGGATTCTGACCCCAATCGTTATGACAGCATCGTCAAGCAGATGCGAGATGAGTTGGCCAAGGCAGGCAAGTAATACTTTATATATAACAGAGATGTGAACGGAATCAGGCTTTCCCGGGATTGTTATGCTGCGTAAACCTCAAATGGTATTGATCGATGTGGACGGCACGCTGGTCGACAGCGTGCCGGATCTCGCTTATTGCGTGGACGAGATGATGAAGCGGCTCGACATGCCGACACATGGCGAAGACAAGGTTCGCGAGTGGGTCGGCAACGGTGTCGAACGCCTGGTGCGTCGCGCCCTGATCGGTCAGCTCGATGGCGAACCGGACGAGGTTTTGTTCGAGAAAGCCTATCCCGTGTTCCTCGATCTGTATGTCGAGAACACCAGCAAACGCAGCAAGTTATACCCGGGTGTGAAGGAAGGCCTGGCCTATCTCAAGCAGTCCGGCTATCGGCTGGGTTGTGTCACCAACAAGGCGGAACAGTTTACTGTCCCGCTGCTCAAGGATCTGGGTGTCTACGATGATTTTGAAATCGTGGTCAGCGGCGACACACTGCCAAAGAAAAAACCCGATCCGCTGCCGCTGTTACATGTGGCGGAGTTTTTCGGGGTCAACCCGGAACAGGCCCTGATGATCGGTGACTCGGTCAGTGACGTGACCGCTGCCCGCGCTGCCGGTTTCCAGATCGTCTGCATGAGTTACGGCTATAATCATGGCATGGATATCCGCAAGGCCGATCCGGACGCGGTAATCGATTCCATGGCAGAGTTGTCCGAGTTACTCAACAAGGCAGCGCGCGGCGCGGCCTGACACTGACTGTGATCTGAAGATGAAAATTTTGCCTACCAGAAACTGCAAGCGATGGCGCCACTGTTGAGACAGTGACCCCGGTTTTTGGTATATGATGGCAATTCTTCAGGTGACAGTTCATGAACGAGACTCAATTTCAGGCGTACGCCACAGAAGGCTATAATCGCGTCCCGCTGGTGCGGGAAGTGCTGGCCGATCTCGATACCCCTCTAAGTACCTATCTCAAGCTGGCCAACGGCCCCTATAGCTATCTGTTCGAATCCGTGCAGGGCGGAGAAAAATGGGGTCGATACTCCATCATTGGTCTGCCATGCCAGACCGTGCTGCATGTCCATGGGCATGACATTCGCCTTTACCAGGAAGGCAAGGTCATCGAGCAGGAACAGGCGAAGGATCCACTGACCTGGATCGAGCAGTTCTATACCCGTTACAAGGTCCTCGAGGATGAACGCCTGCCGCGATTCAATGGCGGACTGGTGGGTTATTTCGCCTATGACACCATTCGCTATATCGAGCCACGACTGGGCGAGTGCCCCAATCCCGATCCCTTGCAGTTACCGGATATTCTGCTGATGGTCTCGGACGAGATCGTGGTGTTCGATAATCTCTCCGGCAAGTTATATATCGTCACCTATGTCGATCCCGAGCTGCCCGATGCCTACGAGCAGGGACAGCAACGACTGGACCAGCTGATCGACAAGCTGCAGGAGACACCGCCCCGGCCGGGCAAGGCCCGTTCGAACAAAGTACATGAAAACGACTTTGTCTCCGGATTTACCCAGGACGGGTTCGAATCGGCCGTGGACCGGGCCAAACAGTATATTGTCGACGGTGACGTCATGCAGGTGGTCCTGTCGCAGCGGTTGTCGATTCCCTACGAGGCGCAACCACTGGATCTGTATCGTGCCCTGCGCACCCTCAATCCCTCACCGTATATGTTCTACCTCGATCTGGATGACTTTCATGTCGTCGGTTCCTCGCCCGAGATTCTCGTGCGGGTAGAAGAAGATGAAGTAACGGTTCGGCCTATTGCCGGTACCCGGCCGCGTGGCAAGACCGAGGAACAGGACCAGGCGCTGGAAGAGGAATTGCTTGCCGATCCCAAGGAGCGGGCGGAACACCTGATGTTAATCGACCTGGGGCGGAACGATGTCGGGCGTATTGCAGAAACCGGCAGCGTAAAAGTAACGGAGAACATGGCTATTGAACGCTATTCACATGTCATGCATATCGTCTCCAATGTCATCGGTAAAATTAAACCGGGAATGTCGAGCATGGACGTGTTACGCGCTACTTTTCCGGCCGGCACGGTTTCCGGTGCGCCCAAGATCCGCGCCATGGAAATCATCGACGAACTGGAACCGGTCAAGCGAGGCGTTTATGCAGGAGCAGTCGGTTACCTGTCATGGTCCGGAAATATGGATACCGCGATAGCAATTCGCACGGCAGTCATCAAGGAACGGCAGTTACACATTCAGGCGGGCGCTGGGATCGTGCATGACTCCATACCACGTAATGAATGGGACGAGACCATGAACAAGGGGCGCGCCATATTTCGTGCCGTGGCCCTGGCCGAAGCCGGCCTCGACGGGACGCATCGATGACGAGATATTAACGCAAAGGCGCAAAGTCGCAGAGAACGCAAAGGAATGCGAATATGAGTGAGAATGAGATTTCAAAATGGATAATTGGTGCGGCTATAGAGGTACATAAGCTGATGGGACCGGGATTGCTGGAATCTGTATATCAGCAATGTTTGGCCAGGGAGCTACAATTACGTGATATTCCATATACATCAGAATATACATTGAATGCTGAGTATAAAGGCCTGAAGTTTGACATAGATTATCGGGCAGATTTGTTAGTTGCAGATAGAGTAGTGGTTGAACTGAAAGTAGTTGAGGAAATATTGCCAGTTCATCAAGCTCAATTGCTTTCTTATCTAAGATTGAGCGGAAAAAAGCTGGGCCTGCTAATTAATTTTAATGTCGATGTTCTCAAGAACGGGATAAAGAGAATTGCAAATCAACTTTGACACTCTGCGATCTTTGCGCCTCTGCGCCTCTGCGTTAGGTTATTTATTATGCTATTAATGATCGATAATTACGATTCGTTTACCTATAACCTGGTGCAGTATTTTGGCGAACTGGGCGCGGATGTGCAGGTCTATCGCAACGACCAGATTACACTGGAACAGATCGACAAACTGAAACCTGAATACCTGGTGATTTCTCCCGGACCCTGCACGCCCAACGAGGCGGGAGTTTCAGTGGAAGCGATTCGCAAGTTTGCCGGCAAACTGCCGATTCTCGGCGTGTGCCTGGGACACCAGGCCATCGGCCAGGCGTTTGGTGGCAAGGTGGTGCATGCCGGCAGCATCATGCATGGCAAGACCTCGATGATTCACCATCATGATGTCGGCGTATTCCGCGGTCTGGCCAATCCGCTCGAGGCGACCCGTTATCATTCCCTGGTGATTGAGAAAGAATCGCTTCCCGATTGTCTCGAGATTACCGCCTGGACACAGCAGGACAATGGTGAACTGGATGAGATCATGGGCGTACGGCACAAGGAGTTGGCGGTCGAGGGAATTCAGTTTCATCCCGAGTCGATCCTGACCGAGCATGGTCATGCGATGCTGAAGAATTTTCTGGAACAATAATAAATACCTGAGGATATCGACATGGATATGCCGGCGGCAATCAAGGCGGTTACCGAAAACCGGGACCTGAGTACAGACGAGATGACCGAAGTCATGCGCATGATTATGACCGGTGAAGCGACCCCGGCGCAGATCGGCGGATTTCTGATTGGATTGCGCATGAAAGGTGAAACGGTGGATGAAATTGCTGCCGCCGCCGGAGTCATGCGCGAACTCGCCACGCGTGTCAACATCAAGGGTGATCACCTGGTGGATACCTGTGGTACCGGTGGGGACGCGGCCAGCACCTTTAACATCTCCACCGCCAGCGCGTTCGTGGTGGCTGCGGCCGACGGTCAGGTGGCCAAACACGGCAATCGCTCGGTCTCCAGTAAATGTGGAAGCGCCGATGTTCTGGAAGCAGCGGGGGTCAACCTTGAACTCGATCCCGAACAGGTGGCGCACTGCATCGAACAGGTTGGCGTGGGCTTTATGTTTGCCCCAAAACATCACAGTGCCATGAAACATGCGATCGGCCCGCGTCGCGAAATGGGAGTGAGAACCATATTTAACGTTCTTGGCCCGCTGACCAACCCGGCCGGTGCGCCCAACCAGGTCCTTGGCGTGTTTTCCGATCAATTGCTGGTGCCACTGGCCGAGGTTCTGCAAAAGCTTGGCAGTAAACATGTACTGGTGGTGCATGCCGAAGACGGTATGGATGAGATCAGCATCGGTGCGCCAACCCATGTTGCGGAACTTAAGGATGGCAATATCAGCAGTTACACGATTACACCGGAGCAGTTCGAACTGTCGACATCCGATATTTCGCAATTGAAGGTGGAAACGGCCGAAGAGTCGCTGGCCATGATTCGTGGCGTGCTGAACAATCAGGCCGGC
>JASFNY010000033.1:0-10576 GCA_050116795.1 Thiohalophilus sp. | reverse complement strand
TTTTTCAATGTCTCCGGGTCGTTTCATCAATTTCAGAATGCGCGGTGCCGCATGCTGAAAAGGGACATCCAGGTAGGGTAGAATTTTTCCGTCAGCCATTAACGGGATCACCTCGTCCACGTGCGGATAGGGATAAACGTAATGCAGACGAACCCAGACACCCAGTTCACCGAGTGCCGAGGCCAGTTCGGTCATACGTGTCTTCAGAGGCCGGCCGCCATGAAACCCGGTACGATATTTCACGTCGACACCATAGGCGCTGGTGTCCTGGGAAATCACCAGTAACTCTTTGACGCCCGCATTGACCAGGTTCTCGGCTTCCTGCATGACCTCGCCAATCGGTCGACTGACCAGGTCGCCGCGCATCGAAGGGATGATGCAAAAGGTGCAGCGGTGGTTGCAGCCTTCGGATATCTTCAGATAAGCATAATGTCTCGGCGTGAGCTTGATGCCCTGCTCGGGGATAAGATCCGTATACGGATCGTGAGGTTTGGGCAGGTGCTGGTGTACGTGCTGCATCACTTCCTGCATGGCATGCGGACCGGTTACCGCCAGCACCTGTGGATGGGTCTGCTGCACGATGTCGCCCTTGGCACCCAGGCAGCCGGTGACGATCACCTTGCCATTTTCATCCAGTGCTTCCCCGATGGCCTCAAGCGACTCTTCTACTGCACTGTCGATAAAACCACAGGTGTTTACTACTACAAGTTGTGCATCGTCATAGCTGGAGACGATGTCATAGCCCTCGGCACGCAGCTGGGTCAGGATCTGTTCGGAGTCGACCAGGGCCTTGGGACAACCCAGGCTGATAAAGCCGACTTTGGGTGTGGTGATTGGCATATCGGGTAGTGGCGATGATTGAACGGGCCGCGATTATAGCACTGATAAACGCGCGAGATCCGATCGGCTATTTTTGTCCCGCAAGCAGGTGAATCGGCCAGTGAATGATTTTCGGTTGAGATGGGGTACGCCAGTGCTCGGCAAGCCGCTTTTCCAGTTCGAGCAGGGGATCATCGTCATGCTCGGCCATGTAATGCTGGGTCGCAGACCAGGTGAACAGGTATCGAATAACCTGGGGCAGACTCCATTCGACTTCGATTTTGAAGCCGGGTGTATCGAACGTTTCAAAAGGAAACGGTAATCCTGCATAGCCTTTCTCGATCCAGTGCCGCTCCGGTGGCCAGTATTTACCAACTGTCTCGCTGTAATAGTGTTCAATGAGTTGATCGATTGCCGGTTCGATCG
Source organism: Thiohalophilus sp. (assembly GCA_050116795.1). Classification (GTDB taxonomy): domain Bacteria; phylum Pseudomonadota; class Gammaproteobacteria; order UBA6429; family Thiohalophilaceae; genus Thiohalophilus. The sequence continues at coordinate 9,331 of JASFNY010000033.1, read as the reverse complement.
AGAATAATCCATAACCCCATACAGCCAGCACACCGCCGGGTTTCAGCAGACGTTCGACCTCGCGATTGAAACGTGAGTGATCGAACCAGTGTACTGCCTGGGCAGAAGTTATGAGTTCGAATTGTTGATCAGCAAACGGCAGTTGCTCGGCCGTGCTGCAGATGTAGTCGATTGCAGGATGTGTTTCGGCATACTGCAATTGCGCAAGGCTGGGTTCGCTACCAATGACCCGTGGGAAATACTCACACAGAGGCACGGCAGCCTGGCCGCTGCCACAAGCGACATCCAGTGCCCGTTCACGTCGATCGGGCAGTGAAGACAGCCATTCAAACAGGGCAGCAGGATAATGTGGTCGATGCCGGGCGTAATCGGCGGCCTGGTTCGAGAAGTGATCGGCAAAACGCATTACTGTTTACCGCGGCGTACCTGGCTGACCGCGGTTAGTCGGGCCCTGTGTATGGCCTCGGCGATAGCTTTGCCTTCCAGTCCTTGTTCAACGAAAGGCGCAGCCTCGATGGCACTGGCAGCGGCAAAGGCCTCGCGATAGATTCGCGGCTGATCGAAGACCCGTTCCTCGTAGCCGGGACGTCCACGTGAGTCAGCTTCACAGGCCAGCAGAAACTGTTCAAAGCGTTGTGGACGGCGAAAGGCATCGACTGATTCGAGAGTTTTCAAGAGTGTGGCGTCTTTCAGTTCTGACGCACGGTGATAATGCAGGTGATAGCGGGTAACGAGGATTGCCAGATCGCGAAAGTCGTTGGAAATTTTGTACCGATCACATAGTGATTCGACCAACGGTACACCACGTTCCTCGTGATCGATATGCGAAGGCAGTTCCTCATGCGGTGTGGTGCCTTTACCAAGATCATGGACCAGGGCCGCAAAACGGACTGCCGGATCGTCTGAGAGTTTTACTGCCTGCTGCAGCACCATCATGGTGTGCACACCGGTATCGATCTCCGGATGATGTTGCTCCGGCTGTGGAACACCGAACAGGCAATCGATCTCGGGGAACAATCTGGCCAGTGCATCGCATTTGCGCAGTTCTTCAAAAAATATCTCGGGTCGGGATTCTTGCAGGGCGCGCAGTGTTTCCTGCCAGACTCGTTCCGGTACCAGTGCATCAACTTCACCGTTGTCCACCATCTGCCGCATCAGTTCGCGGGTTTCACCAGCAACTTCGAAACCCAGATCGGCGAAACGCGCGGCAAAACGGGCGACACGCAGAATACGTACCGGGTCCTCGACAAAAGCGGGTGAGACATGCCGTAGCAGTCTGTCCTTCAGGTCCTGCTGGCCGTTGAAGGGATCGACAATCTCGCCTGATTCAGTCTCGGCCATGGCGTTAATGGTGAGATCACGGCGGGCGAGATCTTCTTCGAGCGTGACATCGGGTGCCGCATGAAAGGTGAAGCCGGTATAGCCCGGGCCGGTTTTGCGTTCGGTTCTTGCCAGGGCATGTTCTTCACGGGTTTTCGGATGCAGGAATACCGGAAAGTCCTGACCCACCGGGCGATAACCGGCATCGATCATTTCCTGTGGAGTGCTGCCTACCACGACCCAGTCATAGTCTTTGACCGGCAGGCCGAGCAGCTTGTCGCGGACACATCCGCCTACGTGATATCGGATCATGCCCGGATTCTAACGTGTTTGCGGGTAAATACGAACCTCGAAAGGAATGTTACACACTACCCAAAAGTTGGTGTGGCTATTCGCGCCGGGCCATGCCTCTGAATATCTGATACTGATCGCGGTAGGTTTTATGTTGCAGGTACTGAGGAATGACAGCTTCAAGTGCCGTCGGTTCAATGCCGAATGTATCACGCAGGACCCTGTCACCTTCCGGGCAGATACTGTCCATTTTCAGTGAGCGGTAATTGTCGCGTGAGAATGGCTTGCCGGGGGCATATTCCAGCAGGTTGGCTTGCAGTGCTGAAGTAAAACGACCCAGCGGTATAATTTTGCGTCGAATCCCCAGAGCAGTCGTGATCAGCTCGACAATCTCCTGCAGGGTGTATTCATGCGGTCCACAAAGGTTATAACGATGTCCATAGGTGAAGGGATCATTCAGGCTACGCACAAAGGCTTCGGCCACATCCCCGGCATAGACCGGGGCGAAGCGGGTGCCGGCACAGGCAAGTGGGAACAGGCCGGGGCTGAGTTTCAATAACGATGCGAAGCGATTTATAAAGCTGTCTTGCGGACCGAATATGACTGACGGCCGGAACGAAGTTACGTTGATATCGTTTGCGGCATGGATGCGATGTTCTGCTTCACCCTTGCTGCGCAGGTAATAACTGCTGCCGGTAGCCGGATCCGCATTCAATGCACTCATGTGTAGCAGGCGCTGGATACCCTGGTTGCGGCAGGCTCGAATGACCTTTTCGGTCAATTCGACATGGACTCGATAGAAACCCTTGCCGTTATCACGACGCTCATTGAGGATTCCAACCAGGTTAATGACTGCATCCTGATCGGTAAAAAAGCGGTTGAGCGTGGTTTCATCATGTATATCCGCATCAAACAGTTCAACGGTGGGCATTACCAGTAATTCGCGGTGCAATTCCCGGCGCCGGGTCAATACCCGTATGCTGTGACCGTCCTTGACCAGGCGGTTGATAAGATGTCTTCCGACGAAGCCGGTACCACCGAGAATACAGATACGCCGTTTCATAGGAGACTCGCCTTGCTGATTAAAAATGCATGTCGATAGTTTGACCATATTATAGGCATGCCTATGGCTCAAATGCGAGAGGCCGCAGCCATCATGTCGCCGCGGATTTGGCGTCTATACTTCAAATAGGATAAGTTGATCGTCAGCGATGAACGATTAAGGAGAACGCATGAGTTTCGAAGCTATCAATCCGGCGAATGGTGAGAAGCTGGCCGAGGTCCCGGCCTGGGATGAGTCCGCCATCGACAATGCACTGGAGCAGGCGGTTGAAGTCGCTCCGCTGTGGGCGGCTCGACCTATCGCGGAACGTTGCGATCTCATGCGTAAAGCGGCTCAGGTTCTGCGCGACAACCAGGAAGAGTATGCCGTCCTGATTAGCCGGGAGATGGGCAAGTTGATCAAGGAGGCGCGTGGTGAGATAGAGAAATGCGCCCTGGTATGCGATTACTATGCTGATAATGCGCCCGAATTTTTGCATGACGAGCCGATCGAAAGCGATGCCGGCAGAAGCTATGTGGCCTACCAGCCACTCGGAACGGTTCTCGCCATCATGCCCTGGAACTTTCCTTTCTGGCAGGTGTTTCGTTTTGCCGCCCCCGCTCTGTGCGCCGGCAATACCGGACTGCTCAAGCATGCTTCAAATGTTCCGCAGTGCGCACAGGCCATCGAGGATGTATTTCACAAGGCCGGTTTTCCGGAAGGAGTGTTTATTACCCTGATGATTCGCTCCGGCCAGGTGGAGAAAGTCATCGAGGATCCCAGGGTCAAGGCTGTGACCCTCACAGGCAGTGAACCCGCAGGGCGCAAGGTGGCGGCAACCGCCGGATCAGTGCTGAAAAAAAGCGTACTCGAGCTGGGAGGATCCGATCCGTTTATTGTGCTGGAAGATGCCGATCTGGATGAAGCGGTTAAAAGTGCGGTAGCGTCCCGCTACCTGAACTGCGGCCAGAGCTGTATCGCGGCCAAGCGTTTTATCGTTGTCGATGCCGTGGCCGAGGATTTTGTTGCCCGGTTCAAGGCCGGTGTCGAAAGTCTGCAGCCGGGAGATCCGCTCGATGAAAATACCACGCTTGCACCGATGGCGCGGGCGGACCTGCGGGACGAACTGCATAAACAGGTTGTCGACAGTCTGGCGGCCGGTGCAGTGAATATTACCGGGGGTGAAATTGACGAAAGTCTGCCGGGATACTATTACAAAGCATCGATTCTGGACCAGGTCAGTCCCGGTATGCGGGCCTTTTATGAAGAGTTGTTCGGCCCTGTTGCTATAGTGATCCGCGCCCGCGATGAAGCCGATGCATTACGGATTGCCAACGATAGCAGCTTCGGTCTGGGAGGAAATGTCTGGAGCCAGGATACGGCACGTGCAGAGCGCCTGGCGCGACAACTGGAGTGTGGTTGCGCTTTCGTCAACAGTTTTGTGAAAAGTGATCCACGCCTGCCGTTTGGTGGCGTCAAGCATTCAGGTTACGGTCGGGAGCTTTCCCATCACGGGATGCATGAATTTGTAAACGCGAAGACTGTATGGATCAAGTAAGCGGGACGTGCATTGAATCGTTACCGGCTATAGTCATACCTATATCGGTTTATTCAGATATCAAAGCGATCATGCTGTAGTTTCGGTTTTCCGAAGTAGTAACCCTGGCCCCATTTGATACCCAGATCTCGCAGTATCTCCAGGGTATGGTGGTTTTCGATAAATTCGCCGATAGTAATCAGATCCAGGTCGTCAGCGATGGCCTGAATGCCTTTGATGATTGAGCGGACTTTTTTCTCTTTCACGACACGTTTAACCAGTTCACCGTCGATCTTGAGGAATGAAACAGGCAGGTCGGCCAGGTAGTTCAGTGATGAATAGCCTACGCCAAAATCGTCGATGGCCAGACGCAGGCCGAAATCCAGGAATGGTTCAAGTATCCGTCGGGTCTCGTCCATGCTGTGCAGCAGAGCCTGTTCGGTAATTTCGATAACCAGCGGCTTCTCGCTGCCCAGTCGATCACCGCAGGCCTGGCATTGTCGCATTGCGGTATCCAGGATACCCTGCACAAGTTCAGGGTGCCTGAGCAACTCGGCGGATATGTTGACAAAATGTGGATGCGAGGACTCACCCTGCATGACGCCGGTGGTGCAGTGGAGAATCACCTGTCGCGTAATTTCATAATCAATACGGTGGACCAGCTGCAAATGTACCGCGGCGTCGATGAACTGTTCCGCGGGCAGCGGTTCACTGTTAGGGCTGACAATGCGGGCCAGTGCTTCATCAGCAATCTGCTGACCGGTTTGCAAATCGACAATGCACTGGTAGGCAGGAAGAATACGGTTTTCCTGCAGGGCATTTTCCAGACGTGTAGCGATCCCCAGGAAGGTGCCCTGTTTGTCCTGGCTACTTGAGATTCGGTTTCGCCCTTCGCGCTTGGCCTCGTAAAGTGCTGCATCCAGCACTTTGAGTACATCCGCGACTGTTTCGCCGTCTTCGGGATAATTCGCTACCCCGATGCTCGCAGTGGTGAAAATTTCCCTGTCCTGAATCTTGACAGAGAATTCGGATATTTTTTTGCGGATGTCTTCCGCGATTTTTAACCCGTTTTCCAAACTGGTTCCGGGGAGAATACACAGGAATTCCTCGCCGCCCCAGCGTCCGACCAGGTCATTTTGGCGAATGAGGTTCCCGAGATGATTGGCTATATGCTGTAAAAGCAGATCGCCGACTGAATGACCATGGTTGTCATTGATCAGTTTGAACCGATCGAGATCCAGCAACAGGATCGTATAGGGTTCTCCGGCTTGCTGCTGCTGGGCATGCAATTGTGCCAGGCTCTGCTGTATTGCATCCCGGTTAGGGAGATTGGTTAAAGGATCATAATTGATCTGGTGTCGTAACTCGTAATTGTACTGAACGATATGACCAACATCATGGAAAATTATTGCGGCGCTGACCCCATCCAGTGGAATGACGCTGAAATCGATAGACGACATCTGATGATTGTTCTTCGCAAGCAGTTGCTGCAGAAAAGGACCGACCGGCTGGCCATCAACAATACATTGGCGTATGAAGAGACTGTCCAGTTTTGGATGACTTTGCTGTAGCTTGAAGATTTGGCTTAACTGGCATCCCACGGCAATCTTGGGGGAGATGCCCAGCATTTGCCGCGCAGCATCATTGAGGAAAGTTACCCGCGCATCGCGGTCGACGACAATGACACCGTCATGCAAGGAGTCCAGCAACGAGGCTTTGCTGGAATAGGGGGCTACGGTTTTATCTCGTATTCTGTCCGGCACTTTGGCTCTCCGTCCTTGGATGATTCGGACTTCCAAGTATCACTCTAGTATAGATTTTGACCAATGGATACATATCTGTCTGAATAGCATAGGATATGACCATGATTTATGACAAATTTGCCTCCCTCCCAAAAGGTGAACTACGTCGCAGTTTGTCATTGCCAATGGTCACTTTTTACGGAATTGGGACAATTCTGGGTGCCGGAATTTATGTGCTGGTTGGCAAAGTGGCCGGTTCTGCCGGAATGCAGGCGCCGCTGGCATTTTTACTGGCTTCCCTCATAGCCGGGTTTTCCGCATTTACCTATGCCGAACTGACGGCGAGGTTTCCCAAAAGTGCCGGTGAGGCAGTCTATGCCCAGGCCGGTTTCGGCCGTGCTTCTGTTTCTCTCGTGATCGGCCTGTTGATGGTGTTGGTCGGGGTGATCTCCGCGGCGACCATGCTGCACGGTTTTGCCGGATACCTGAAAGTCTTTGTCGAGATACCGGATGGTTGGGCAATTTTGCTCATGGCGCTGGTTCTGGGTGCGGTCGTCATCTGGGGTATCACCGAGTCGGTATTGATCGCGGTGCTGATGACGCTGGTTGAAGTCGCAGGGTTGATTATCATCATCTGGGTTGCCCGCGACAATTTTACCGCGTTACCGCAACGGCTCCCCGAGTTGATCCCCACAGCCGATATCCATGTCTGGTATGGCGTGTTACTGGGTGGATTTATTGCGTTTTATGCCTTCATTGGATTTGAAGATATGGTCAATGTGGCTGAAGAGGTCAAACAGCCATCCAGGAATTTGCCGCGCGCGATTATTATCGTACTGGTTTTGGTCACTGTCTTTTATCTGCTGGTTTCAATGGCCAGTGTCCTTAGTGTGGCCCCCGGGGATCTCTCTCAAACCGATGCTCCATTGGCGCTGGTCTACGCACAGACCACGGGCAGAGAGCCGATTTTCATCGCACTGATCAGTCTGGTCTCGGTTCTCAACGGCGCATTGATACAGATAATCATGGCATCACGTATCCTCTATGGTCTAAGTCGCGAAGGATGGCTGCCCGCGCTATTCGGTTATATTGCCGAACGCACCCGCACACCGATACCGGCCATCATTCTCGTCGTTATGGGAATTCTATTGTTTGCGTGGCTGCTGCCACTGCTGAGTTTGGCAAAGCTTACCAGCTTCGTGACGTTGATTATTTTCAGCCTGATGAATATTGCTCTCTGGCGTATCAAGCGACGTGCAACGAATGAGTATCAGGGCTTTACTGTACCACTCTGGGTGCCGTTGACAGGGGCGACTCTGAGCCTGTTATTTCTGTTCTCGCAAGTCTACGAGGTTTTTTCAGCCTGAATACGTGGTTCGGCCGGTAGCTCGATGGTAATCGAGGCGCCGCCGTCGGGGCTGGTTCCTATTTCGATTTGCCCTCCATATATCCGCACGGTTTCCTGCACCATGGCCAGGCCCAGGCCATGACCTTCGATATTGGGATCGAGACGTGCACCACGTTCCAGTACCTGCTGTCGTACCGAGCCGGGAATGCCCGGTCCATCGTCTTCGATCACAAGCGTGAGATGACCGGAGGCGCTATTCAATGCGCGGACCGTGATTTTTGTCTGACACCATTTGAAGGCATTATCCAGAAGATTACCCAGTACTTCGTACAGGTCATCTTCATCACCGTGAAAGGTCACCGCATCCGGTACTTCCAATAGCACTTCCACCGGTTTTTCCTGGCGTGACTTGTGCAGGCTGTCGACGATGCGCTGAATAACCGGTTTGATGGTGACAACTTTGCCGGGTTGAACAGGGCCGGCCGTGGCGGCACGTTGCAGATGATAGTCGATGATCTGTTGCATACGATCCAGTTGTTCACCGGCGCTGGTTGCCTGTTCCGGATCAACCCCCGGTTTGGAGAACAGACCACGTAACACGGTCAATGGCGTTTTCAGGCTGTGAGAAACATTACCCAGGCCGTCACGGTAACGGTTCAACTGGCGTCGGGTTGTCTCCAGTAACAGGTTGAGATTACGGGTCAGGCCACGCAACTCACTGGGATAATCATCATCCAGCTGTGATCGCCGGCCGGACTCGATGGCGGCCAGATCACGTGCCACTCGACGCAGGGGACGCAAGCCCCAGCGCAACACCAGCGCCTGGGCCAGCAATAGCAGCAAGGTGGCGGCCAGCAGCCAGCCCCACAGGTTATGTCGGTAGTTATTAATCTGCGAGAAATAGCTCTGCATGTCGGTGGCGATAAAATAGGTCAACGGGTAGAGGTGCTGATCGGTTTGCCAGCGAGCGGCATAGGTATAGAAATACAATGTCGTTCCCTGTTCACTTGTTAAGCGTTTAAACCGTCCCTGACCGGTCGCAGGTCGTTCGGGTAGCAACAGGTTTGTCCCCAGTACAGATTTGGAATGAATGGCGAGATCGGTATTATCCGCATGGCGCACCAGCGCATAAAGGCCGGATCCGGGCTGGTTGAAACGGGCATCGGGCAGCTCACGACTCAGGCTCAATTTACCATCATCGGTTACCTCGGTGGCGGCAAGCAGGGCGAACATATAGCCCCGCAGGCGATCCTGCAGTGCGGTTTCGGCACTTTCCCTAAATGCCCTGTCCAGCGCCAGCCCGGTTAGCACAGCAAAGCCAAGCAATATGGCCAGCGATACCAGCAGCAACCGGCTCTGAAGCGAGAGCGCCATCAGTCTGCCTCCCGATCGGTCGACAGGATCCAGCGGTAGCCACGGCCACGCAGGGTTTCGATTGGCTTGAGCGAATTGTCACTGTCCAGTTTTTTTCGTAACCGGCCAATGAAGACTTCGATCACGTTACTGTCACGATCAAAATCCTGATCGTAGATGTGTTCGGTCAATTCGGTCTTGGAGACCACCTTGTCAGGATGCAGTATCAGGTATTCGGCGACCCGGTATTCATATGCAGTCAGATCGAGTTGCCTGTCTTTGACATGGATCTGCTGGGCAGTCATGTCCAGGGTGATCGGCCCGGAGTGAATCACCGGGCTGGATTGACCACTGGCCCGACGTAACAGGGCGCGTACCCTGGCCAGCAGTTCCTCGTTATGGAACGGCTTGACCATATAGTCATCGGCCCCGGCCTCAAGACCTTCGACTTTTTCCTGCCAGCGGCCACGGGCGGTCAGAATCAGAATGGGAAACTTGCGTTGCAGTTCTCGCCACTGTTGAATTACTTCGACGCCACTGAGATGTGGTAGACCAAGATCCACTACAGCCAGGTCAAAAGGATATTCCCGTCCCTGGAACAGGGCGTCACGTCCATCCCGTGCCGTATCGACGGCAAAACCCTGTTGCTGCAGAAACTCCTGTAATTGTCGGCAGAGTGTCGGTTCGTCCTCGACTAC
>JASFNY010000032.1:0-10784 GCA_050116795.1 Thiohalophilus sp. | reverse complement strand
TCATCGTGGTAAATATCGTGATGTCGCTGGCCGGTGTTTGAGAAGAACCGGGAAATCACGCGAGACTGGGAAGGTCCTGCGGGTAATCCACGTCGCGCAATACACCCGGATCCTGGACATTAATCAGCTTGAGATACTGTGAATTGGCCTGGATGATGGCACGTGCACCGCTGTCACCTTCCAGGGCCAGCAGATCCCTGACATAGGCCCGACCAAAACCGACCGGGTGTCCCCGCCGATCACCATACAGCGGGGCCACGATATCGCGCGGGTTGCGCAGTTCGTTGGCCACCATGCGAATAGTCTGTTTTTCAAGCCAGGGCATGTCTCCCAGCGTGATCAACCAGCCGGTTTCGTCGTGACTAGCCCGAATGGCCATCGCCAGACTGCTTCCCATGCCGCATTCGGGGTGAGGATTGATGACGATCTGCAAGCCTTCACTTTGTAACAGTTTGGCAGTCTGGTGATCATCGGGACCGACTACGGCCAGGCTCTCGGGTAAAACTTCTTTGAGTTTGCGCGCAGTCTGCACGACCATGGCCACTTGATCATTCATCGGTTGCAGCAACTTGTTACTGCCGAAGCGAGAACTTTTTCCTGCTGCCAGTAAAACTCCGGTAACGGCATTCATGCTACGTTGACCACGTTGCTTTCACGAGTAATATTCGTGGCGGAATTACGTTGGGCAGTAATCTCGGCCAGGATAGCCACGGCAATTTCCGGTGGTGTGTGGCTGCCGATATCCAGGCCAACCGGTGCGTGAAGGCGTCGGATTGTTGCAGGACTTAATCCCAGTTCTTGCAGCCGCTGGCGACGTGCTTCGCAGTTGCGCTGTGATCCGATTGCGCCGACGTAAAATGCAGGCGAGTTCAACGCATCGATCAGGGCCATGTCATCAAGCTTGGGATCGTGAGTCAGGGCAAGCACGATGCAACGTTCATGAGTGGCGAACTCGTGTACGGCATCATCTGGCATCTTGCCAGTCAGTTGTGTGCCAGGTAGTTGCCAGCCGCCGGCATATTCCTCGCGGGGATCACAAACGATAACCCGGTAATCCAGCATCAGTCCCAGTTGCGAAACATAGCGCGACAGATGACCGGCACCGATCAACAACATTTGCCAACGTGGCCCGAAAACCTTGTTGGCGATTTCGTCGTCATAGTCAAATTCCTGGTCCGCACTGGCTGGTATCAGGCTGACTTTACCGTTGGTCAAATCCACCTGGCGATTAATCAGTTCACCGCGTTCCATGGCTGATAGCAGGGTTTGTAACTGTGCGGGATCGTCCAGCTGCTCGAGCATTAGCTCCAGCCGCCCACCACAGGGCAGTCCGAAGCGGGTTGCTTCCTGGCGATCGATACCGTAATCGAGCCGGGCAGGGAGTTGTTCGCTCAATTCGTTTTGTCGGTAACGGGCCAGCAGATCTTCTTCCACGCAACCGCCGGAGACCGAGCCGGCATGAATGCCGTCACGTCGCATCACCAGCAGCGAGCCGGGCGGGCGGGGTGACGAGCCCCAGGTTTTTAGCACAGTCACCAGTACCAGTGAATGGCCCTGCTGCAGCCACTGCAGCGCGGTCTGGATTACGTCCCGATCGGTTCCCCAGGTATCCATCGTAGATCCGCCTGTCAGGCCGTGAGTTCCAGCGGGAGTCGCTGATAGGCCTGTCCTGTCAGCGCACTCAGTGCATTGGCCACGGCCGGTGCAATGACCGGCGTGCCCGGCTCACCCACACCGGTCGGTGGCTGGGCCGAGTTGACGATATGGACTTCCACCTGCGGCATCTGTTCGATATTGATCATTTGGTAGTCGTGGAAGTTGCTCTGCGCGACCGCGCCCTTGTCCAGGGTGATGGTGCTGACCAGTGTCGGCGAGAGGCCGTAGCCCATTCCACCTTCCATCTGCGCCCGAATAACATCCGGGTTGACGGCCACGCCGCAGTCGACGGCGATCACAACCTTGTCCACGCTGAAACGATTGTCGTCGTGCAGGGTAACTTCGGCCACTTCTGCCACGTAGCTGTTAAACGATTTGTGCAGGGCGATGCCACGCGCACGGCCTTCGGGCAACGGTTTGCCCCAGCCGGCTTTATCTGCAGCCAGGTCCAGTACTGCCCGGTGACGCGGGTGATCATTGCCCAGCAACTTGCGCCGATACTCGACCGGATCCTGGCCGGCCTTGCGCGCTAGTTGATCGATCATGGTCTCTACGGCAAAGGCCGTGTGGGTGGAGCCGACCGAACGCCACCACTGGACCGGTACCGGCAGCCGGGGCGAATGCAGATCGACCGTGATGTTGGGAATGGCATAGGGCAGGTTGGCAGCCCCTTCAACCGAGGTGGGGTCGACGCCGTTTTTGACCATGCTTGATTCGAATGCGGTACCGGTCATGATCGACTGGCCGACGATTCGATGTTGCCAGGCCAGCGGCATGCCGTTGTCGTCCAGTGCAGCCGACAGCGTGTGATAATACATGGGCCGGAAATAACCGGCATGGGTATCGTCTTCCCGGGTCCAGACCATTTTCACCGGCTTGTCGGTTCCCAGTGCCTTGACGATGCTGGCGGCCTCGACCACGTAATCGGAATGCGGATTACCGCGTCGACCGAATGAGCCGCCAGCGAACAGCATGTTGATCTTGACCTGTTCCGGTTTGATACCAAACAGTTCGGCAACCGAATTCTGATCCCGTGTCTGGGACTGGACGCCGTTCCAGATCTCCACGCCCTCAGCCTTACGTTGCACGACACAGTTGAGCGGCTCCATCGGCGAATGCGCCAGGTAGGGGAATTCGAACTCGAGGTCGATACGCGTACCGGCACCGGCCAGGGCCTGTTCGCTGTTTCCATTCTTGTGGGCAACGTTACCGGGCTTTTGTGCACGTTGTTTGTAATCGGTGAGCAGTTCGTCCGAACTCATGGTAAAGGCATTGCTTTCATCCCACTCGACCCGCAGCGCATCACGACCCTGCATGGCAGCCCAGGTGTGTTCGGCCAGCACGGCCACCCCGTTGGGAATCTCGACCACTTCACGTACACCGCGCACCTTGCGGGTCGCAGCGTCGTCAAAACTTTTTACCGTGGCACCGAAGCGTGGCGGGTGGGCCACGACCGCCACCAGCATGTCGGGTAACTGGATATCCTGGGTATAGACGGCGGTGCCGTTAACCTTCTCACGGCTGTCCTTGCGCGGTACTCCTTTGCCTATGAGGGTGAACTCATCGGGGTCCTTGAGGAATACGTCATGTGGTACCGGCTGCTGCGCAGCCAGGTTCGCCAGTTCGCCGAAGCTGGACTCGCGACCGGAACCGGGATGTTTGACGACACCTTTTTCGACTTCGATGTCATGCGCCTCGACCTGCCACTGTTCCGCGGCCGCGGCCACCAGCATCTGCCGGGCCGTGGCACCGGCCTTGCGCATCTGGTTGAACGAGTTTGCCATGGCCGTGCTGCCGCCGGTACCCTGGGTCGGGCCCCAGAACAGATTGTTGTAACGGCTGGCGTCGGCGGGCGCGCCTTCACTGATTACCTGTGACCAGTCGGCGTCCAGTTCATCCGCGACCAGGGTGGCCAGACCGGTGTAGGTGCCCTGACCCATTTCCAGGTGCTTGATAATGACAATGACCTTGTTATCGGGCGTGATACGTACGAAAGCGTTGGGTTCGAACGCCGGGCCATCGGCGCTGATATTGCCGGCCGAGGTGGTCGGATCAATGTCCGGGGAGCCGGTTTTGCGGTCACATCCGCCGAGATAAAGTCCCAGTGTCAGGCCGGCTCCGGCGCCAAGGCTGGTGACCAGAAATTCCCGGCGACCAATATCAAAACGTTGTCGCTTCATGCGGCACCTCCGTTTGCGGCAAGCATTTGTGCGGCATCGTGGATCGCCGCGCGAATGCGGGTATAGGTGTGACAGCGGCAGAGGTTGTAGCGCATTGCCTCGTTGATCGCATCATCGTCCGGGGCCGGGTTTTTTTCCAGCAAGGCGATGGCGCTCATGATTTGTCCGGATTGGCAGTAGCCACACTGCACCACTTCATGCTTGAGCCAGGCGTCCTGTACCGCCCTGGCAGCGGGGGAACTGACTTTTTCGATGGTGGTAATTTGTTTGCCTTCGACCGATGAAACCGGGGTGACGCAGGCTTGTACTGCGGCACCGTCAACGTGGACGGTGCAGGCGCCGCACATGGCAATGCCACAGCCATACTTGGTACCAGTCAACTGCATGACGTCACGCAACGCCCAGAGCAAGGGCATATCGGGTTCGATATCCAGCGTGTAGGCTTCTCCATTGACGCTTAACGTTATCATGAAGTTCTCCTTCGCTTCATTTGTAACTTTCTTATCCTAGCAGTTTACGTTTGAAATTCACTTGATGAAACCCGGTTATAGCAAGCGATGTTGTATGTTCTGAAAAATAAGGAATATTTTTTGCTAAATTTAGATTGTTAGATGGTAAGTACATCGACTCGATCACGCACATGGAAAGGGGATAAAAATGCACTACCTCATGAAAAGTCGGGCATCCTGGATCACGCTGCCGGTGCTGTTGTTCCTCGCTGCGTCGGCCCACGCGTTGACCTCGCTCAAGGTGGACCAGCAACAGGTCGAGGAGTGGAATCAATTTGCCACACGCCTGTTTGCATTGCATGAACGCCAAATGCAGAAATATGAAACCTACAAAAAAAGTTCATCCGGCGGCTATGCCACACATCCCGATCTCTACCGTCAGGTCAGTTATTACAACAAGACCAACGACAAGCTCCTGAGCCGACTGCAATGGGAGAAAGACAACCCTGAAAGATTGCATAGTATCGCCGTATATATTTATGACGAACAGGGTGATTTGCAGAGAGATTACCTGGCCGCCTACCTGCCGAAATATCGTAATGCGCCGGTACAGACGCTGATTAATATTCATTTTTCTGACAAGGAGCTCAGGGCTTTCAGGCAATTCGATGCCTCAGGTAATCGAATCTATGAACAGTGCCGTGGCCAGTATTTCGGTGAACCGTTCACCATATCACTTGAAGAACACGAGATACCGTCTATCGCAGGTCATATGCCCAAGTACATCAGTGCCGAGCTTTACCGTTCCTGTTTCAGTGAAATCACATCTGAAGCAGACCAGTACCTTGATCCGCTGAATGGAACCACAGACTCCGTACAGCCAATCACTGAGGTGGTGCCGATTACCGAAAAAATACGTCGACTGGGTCAACTAATCGAACAGCAACCGGAAAAGGCGGAGCTTTATGTGCAACGTGCACGTCACTGGATGACGTTACAGGAATTCGGAAAAGCTATCAGCGATCTGGATGTGGCAATGCAACTTGACGAGACAAATAACCAGGCCTATTTCTGGCGAGGAATGGCGCTTGGGCGAAACGGACAGGTTGAGCGAGGAATCGAGGATCTGACAGTCTACATTGAACGGATTCCTGACAGCTCACTGGCCTATACCAAGCGCGGTATACGCTATGTCTGGATCAGCGAGGTTGAAAAAGCCCGGCTGGATTTTCTCAAGGCGCTCGAACTGGACCCGCGGAATGCCGAGGCGCATGACGACCTGGGTGTGATCTACGCGCAGCAGGGTGACCTGGACAAGGCGATGTCGCATTTTAAAAAAGTGATCGAATTAGAACCGGATTATCACAAGGCGTATCACAACCTGGCCATGGCGCATCATATCCAGGAGAAGAATTTTGAAGCCTATCAGTACATCAACAAGGCCCTGACACTCAAACCCGGTGCCAGAAGCAGCATGATGTTGAAAGCAGAAATTCTGGCTGCGACCGGCAAGGAGGATATGGCCAGGGAAATCAGAAGCGAAGCCCGCTTCATGCCTCAGGATAACTGGACCGAGGTGTGGCCCGACTGAAATTAAAGCCGGGAGATTTTTTCTTTTTGCGCCTTGAGCTGCTGCAGTGATCCCTGGATGTCGCGCAGCTTGTTGCGTTCCTTCTCAACGACGGCTTCCGGCGCCTTGTCGACAAAATTCTTGTTGTTAAGCTTGCCATCGACCCGCTTGATCTCGTTCTCCAGCCTGTCGATCTCCTTGCCGAGACGATTCAGTTCCGCTTCCTTGTCGATCAGGCCGGCCATGGGGATCAGGATCTGCATCTCGCCGACCAGCGCGGTGGCTGATTCAGGAGCTTCCTCACTCTTCTCCAGCCACTGGATCGATTCGATCCTGGCCAGGTTCTCCAGGTAGTGATAGTTGCGTTCGACGCGGTCTCTGTCTTGATCCTGATAGTTTTGCAGAATAACCGGTAACGGTTTACCCGGCTTGATGTCCATGCCGCTTCGAATCTGCCGAATGCCGACGATAAACTGTTTGACCCATTCCATTTCGGTAACCGCGGCGGTATCGAGTTTTTCATCTTCCGCTACCGGGTAGGGCTGGGTCATGATGGTCTCGCCGGTTTTGCCGGCCAGCGGGGCGACGCGTTGCCAGATCTCTTCGGTGATATAGGGCATGACGGGATGTCCCAGGCGCAGGATAGTTTCCAGTACCCGGACCAGGGTGCGCCGGGTGCCACGCTTGGCGTTGTCACTGGCGGAATCACTCATCAGTACCGGCTTGGACAGTTCAAGGTACCAGTCGCAGTATTCATTCCAGGTAAATTCATACAGTGCATTGGCGACACGATCGAATCGGTATTCACCAATTGCCTTGTTGATCTGCTGCTCGGTATCCTGCAGACGGCTGATAATCCACTTGTCGGCCACCGACAGCTCGACTTCGCCACCGCTCTGGCCACAGTCCTGGTCCTCGGTGTTCATCAGTACGTAACGGGCAGCATTCCATAATTTGTTACAGAAGTTTCGATAGCCTTCGATGCGGCCCAGGTCAAAATTGATGTCGCGCCCGGTTGAAGCCAGGGCCGCAAAGGTGAAACGCAGGGCGTCGGTGCCGAAGGCAGGAATACCCTCGGGAAAATCCTTGCGGGTCTGCTTTGCGATCTTCTCGGCCAGGTGCGGCTGCATCATGCCTTTGGTGCGTTTCTCTACCAGTGTCTCAAGTTCGATGCCGTCGATCAGATCGATCGGGTCAAGGACATTGCCTTTGGATTTGGACATCTTCTGGCCATGCGCGTCGCGCACCAGCCCGTGAATGTAAACTTCGCGAAACGGTACGTCACCCATGAACTTGAGCCCCATCATGATCATGCGCGCCACCCAGAAGAAGATAATGTCGAAGCCGGTGACCAGCACGCTGGTGGGATAGAAGGTCTTCAGACGTTCGGTCTGTTCCGGCCAACCCAGGGTGGAGAAGGGCCACAGGGCGGAACTGAACCAGGTATCGAGTACGTCTTCGTCCTGTTGCAGTGTCAGATCATCGGGCAGGTTATGCTGTTCGCGGACTTCCTGTTCGGAGCGACCGACATACAGGTTTCCTTCGGTGTCGTACCAGGCAGGAATGCGATGACCCCACCAGATCTGGCGGCTGATGCACCAGTCCTCGATGTTACGCATCCATTCGAAGTATGTGTTCTTCCAGTTATCAGGCACAAACTTGATGCTGCCATCCTCGACCGCCTTGATGGCAGGCTCGGCCAGCGGTTTGATCTTGACGTACCACTGATCGGTCAGGAGTGGTTCGATCACCGCACCGGAGCGATCACCGCGCGGCACCATCAGTTTGTGGGGTTCGATTTTCTCCAGCAGATCCTGCGCTTCAAGATCGGCCACGATGCGCTTGCGGGCTTCGAAGCGATCGAGGCCGATGTAGTCTGCGGGAAGTAACCGGTCTTCTTCTTCCGCGTTGTCACGAATTTCGGCATTTTCGGTAAAGATGTTGATCAGCCCGCCATGGGGTTGCTCGGCGATCGCCAGTTCGTCGCGATGGCGCATCCAGACCTGGTAGTCGTTGAAATCGTGGGCGGCGGTGATCTTCACGCACCCGGTTCCGAACTCGGGATCCACGTACTCATCAGCGATAATCGGAATCCGGCGTCCGGTCAGCGGCAGCTCGACAAATTCGCCGAGCAGATGCTTGTAACGTTCGTCACCGGGATGGACCGCGACTGCGCAGTCACCCAGCAGGGTCTCGGGGCGGGTAGTGGCCACGATCAGGTTCCCGGTGCCGTTGGTCAGCGGGTAACGCATGTGCCAGAGATGACCGTTCTCTTCCTCGGAGAGAACTTCGAGATCGGATACCGCGGTATGTAACACCGGGTCCCAGTTGACCAGCCTTTTACCACGATAGATCAGTCCTTCTTCATAGAGACGAATGAAGACTTCCTTGACCGCTTCGGAGAGACCGGCATCCATCGTAAAGCGTTCGTGCTGCCAGTCGGGCGAGGCACCCATGCGGCGCAGCTGGCGGGTGATGGTGCCGCCGGATTCTTCCTTCCATTCCCAGATCTTGTCGATGAATTTTTCGCGCCCGATATCGTGCCGGGTCTTGCCTTCGGCATTGACAATGCGCTCGACCACCATCTGGGTGGCGATACCGGCATGATCGGTACCCGGTTGCCAGAGCGTGTTGTGTCCCTGCATACGATGATAACGGGTCAGGGCATCCATGATCGTGTCCTGGAAGGCGTGACCCATGTGCAGGCTGCCGGTGACATTGGGCGGGGGAATCATGATACAGAAAGGTGCACCCTGGCCTGAAGGCGCAAAGTAGTCGTTCTGTTCCCAGGTGTCGTACCAGCGTTGTTCGATGGCTTGCGGGTTATAGGTTTTGTCCACGAAACTTCCGAGAGTTGATTTACAATTGTGGGCCTGAAAGCCCGGCATTATACCGAATCCCGGCGCACGGCCATATCCTGAGACGGCCCAAATGCGGACTTTTTCGGTCCCCCGGGGCGGATCACCATGCTAGACTGCGCCGTCATGAGCACACTGGCAATCGATACACGACTCGGGATCTACCTGCTGCTGACCCTGGTGGCAAAATTGCTCCTGGCCCATTACCTGCCGATGACCGGTGACGAGGCCTATTTCATACTCTGGGGCAACCATCCTGATTACGGTTTCTACGATCACCCGCCAATGGTGGGCTGGTTGTTGCATGCCATGCTGGCGGTCAGTGATGCAACGTTATGGCTGCGGCTGCCACAGATACTGCTGACCACGCTGATCGGCCTGTCCATTTACCTGCTGTTGCGTCGTACTCACGAGGCCGTGGCGGTTGCGGTGGCCGTATTGTATCTGGTGGCCCCGGTCAATGTACTGGGAGTACTCACCACCACCGACACGCCGCTGATCTTCTGGTCATTTCTCTCGGCCATAGCTTTCTACTTTGCGCAGCGCCGCGACAACCTGTGGTTGTATCTTCTGTGCGGCCTGTTGCTGGGGGCAGCTTTTTTCTCCAAGTTTTTTGCGGGCCTGCTGGGCGTTGCGTATTTTTTGTATATCGTGCTCTACACGCGGCGCGGAATACGACCCTATGTCGGTCTGTTATTGATAATTGCAGGGACCCTGCCGTTTATCGGCCTCAACCTGTGGTGGAACTACAATAACTGTTGGAACAATTACCTGTTCAACCTGATGAACCGCACGGCAGGTTCCGGATTTTCCTTTGGAACCATGCTGAAGTACCTGGCCATGCTGGCCTACCTGATCACGCCCCCGATCATCTATTACCTGGTTCGCCAGTGGCGGGATTTCAAAGAGAGCCTGACCAGTCGACAAAGTGTTTTTGGTGGGCTGTTCTTCATTCCGATCGGTTTGTTCTTTCTGTTGTCATTCTGGAAATCCATCGGCCTGCACTGGCTGTTGAGTTTCTATCCGTTCCTGTTTCTGGCCCTGGCGCCAATCCTCACTACCCAGCAGTTGCGCAAATGTTTCTATTTCATGTTGCCGTTTACGGTATTGCACCTGGTGTTCATTACAGTTCTTTTGATCCTGGCCCCCGGTATCGTCAAACCATGGTTTGGCGAGAGTGCTTACCGGGACGTAGTCTATAGCATGCGCAGTGACGAGATACTCAAAGCAGCGGAAAAATATCCTGACTATGTACTGGCTACTGACAGCTATGTGGAATCCTCGATGTTATCCTATGCGGCCGGGCGGCACGTCATGGTCTTCGGGGTGGGTTCCTACCACGCCCGGGAAGACGACAAGATCACCGATTTCAGGAAACTGGACGGCAAGAATATCCTGATCATCAGTTATTACCCCAAGGAAGAGTTCCGTCCTTATTTCCAGTCTTCAGAGATCAAGGAACTGCCGATCGAGGAAACCCACTACCAGTTGTTCATCGGCAAGGGGTTTGACTATTCGAAATATCGCGAGCGGATGCTGACCGATATCGTGCACCGTTACTACCGGATTCCCGATTACCTGCCGGTCGGGAGCTGCTATATGCATGAAAAATACGGATTGGGTCCTGCCGGGCAAAAATAAACGGCGCGGGTCGCCGTCTTGACCGTGTGAAGATGCTATTTAGTTTCAGTCGTTTCCGTTTCGAATCTGGTTTCGAATGGTATCAAGCTGTTCAGCGATGGTCTTTTTGACTTCTTTTTCGATGTTGACCACCGTCCGCATCAGGGTGTTGCGAACCTCTTTTTCCAGGCTGGCTTGCAGATGGTCGAGAAATTCCAGCATGGTTTCACTGTCAGATTGACGCTGCTCGTTCATGGCGGGTTCTCCGTCCGCGTGACCGGCTTCTTCGGTAATTTCAGGAATCTCCAGTTGTTCTTCCGGAGCGGCATAGGCATCTGGATCGACGATGTCATCCAGTACCGGAAAAACCGGTTCGTTGTTCTTGTCGGCGGCTTTTTTCCGGGTAGGGGCAGGCTGGTTCGCACGGTTGATGCTTTCGCGTGCAGCCGAG
>JASFNY010000031.1:0-10997 GCA_050116795.1 Thiohalophilus sp. | reverse complement strand
AATGTCGTTCATGGCTCAGGCGGTTTGTTGCAACTGGCGTTTATGCAGCGCCTTGTTGATAGCGCGTGATGCGGCAATCATACCGAAGGTGGCCGTGACAAACACGGCCGAACCGTAACCAAATCGGCAATCGAGGTTGACACCGTGAATGCCGGGTTTTTCGTGGCTGACACTGCCATCTTCTTTCGGGTAGAGCTTGTGTTGGGATGAAAATACGCATTCCACCCCGAATCCGCGTTTCGGGTTCTTGCTGAATCCATAGCGTGAACGTAAATTGCTGCGTACCTTGGCGGCAAGCGCATCATTATAGGTTTTACTCAGATCCGCGACATGAATCAGGTTTGGATCCGTGACACCACCTGCACCACCGGTGGTGATGATGGGTATCTTGTTGCGCCGACAATGCGCGATCATTTCAGTCTTGAATCGAATGCTGTCGATAGCATCGATGACATAGTCATATTCATGCTGAATCGACAGGTATCCTGCAAGGTTGTCACTGTTAATAAAATCGTCGACTACGGTGATACGGCATTGCGGATTGATTGCGGCGATTCGTTCCTGCAGGACAGCGGATTTTTTCAACTCCAGAGTATTATCCAGTGCCGGTAACTGGCGGTTGATGTTGCTTGCCGCCACCGTGTCATAATCGATCAGGGTGAGGGCCCCGATGCCTGTACGGGCCAGTGCTTCCACTGCCCAGGAACCGACTCCACCAAGGCCGACCACTGCTATGTGCAGTTCCGCCAACATCGCATAGGCCGACTCGCCATAGAGCCGACGCAATGCGCCGAAGCGTTGATCATAATCGGGAGTGTTCATTGCGGGTTATATTCCAAAGACCGCTTTGGCATTGCTCGTGGTCTGTTGCGCGAGAAACGCAGGGTCCTCATTGCGCACCTCGGCCAGGGCCGCGAGGCATTCTGGCAGGTATTCGGGACTGTTGCGTTCGCCGTGATGGCTGGCCACGGTCATATCCGGTGCGTCGGTTTCGAGTACGATGGATTCCACAGGCAGATCGCTTGCCAACTGGCGCAACTTGCTGGAACGCTCAAAGGTCAGCATGCCACCGAAGCCAAGTTTGAATCCCAGTTCGATATATTGTTCGGCCTGTTGCTGGCTGCCATTGAAAGCATGGGCTATACCACCTTTAACCGGAATTTCCCGCAATGCCTTGAGTATTCGATCGTGGGCCTTGCGGCAATGTAACAGTACAGGCAACTTTGCCTCGCGGGCGATGGCCAGTTGGTCGCGTAACAACTGTTCCTGACCCGCCTGGTCCGGTTCCTTTATATAGAAGTCGAGTCCGATTTCGCCAACTGCGACGGGACGCTCGGCCTCGATCAATGCCGGTAATTCTTGCAGATCTTCCGAACGATGACGGTGCAGGTACATGGGATGCAGTCCCAGTGCCGGGTAGAGACCGGAGTGTTTGTGGCAGAGAGCAAGCAGGTTTTGCCAGCCCTCTGCGATGACCCCCGGAACGATGATGTGTTGCACGCCATTCTCGGCGCAATGCGCCAACACCTGTTCCCGATCTGCATCGAAGCTGGCGTCGTCAAGATGGCAGTGAGTATCGATCAGTTCCATTGCAGTATTCTACCGGTTCCGGTTGTTCGCTGTAAAACACTGAAAGAAATAGGCTTTTAGGGTTTACCTTAACAGCTGGCCCCTGGTATTCGGCTACCAGGGAAGCGGACGATAGCTTGAGGCGGGAATTGGCATGCGAAATACAAATTCGCTGCACAATGGGGCAGAGATCTGATTGCTTACCAGTCAGGCACGTAACAGTCAGTCAATCAGCATCAGGCTTCGCAGGAAGCGGATAGCATAATCATCTTGAACGGGTCGCTTATGGGTTTGAGTCCGGCATCCATCCGCCATTGATCCTGTAACTCATACGCTTCGACTTCAAGTTGTCCCAGGCAACGGGAATGTTGCTGCTTATTGTGCCACTGGACGTAATGTACCAGTTCGTGGAGTAGATTGGAGCGATCAACAACATCATCGATATCAAAAGTGGGACGTAAATAAATGGTGACGTTCTTGTCATAAAACCCCACCAGTTTGGCAGCCTGGCAGGTTCCCATATTATTGATACCGTATTGGGCGCACATGTTGTAACGTTCGGTCATGACAATATTCGGAAGCGAGTCGGGAACTTCGTAACCCGATTGAGCACCGATCCAGGTGAGCAGGGCAAGCAGTATTTCATTCATACGAAATCTCGCTCAGACGTGATGATCCTGAATAACAAGTTTAGTCATTAAATTGTCATATTTATCGTTCAGACACTAGAATTAACCTGTTGGTTACAAATATGACAAACGGCATTCTCGAAACCTTTATTCTGCTTGGCATCGCAATTGCGATCGGCTTAATCATTGGATTGGAACGCGGGTGGCAGGGGCGTGATAGCGAAGAAGGCACCCGGGTTGCCGGTTTGCGTACCTTCGGTCTGATCGGGTTGCTTGGCGGATTATGGGGTTTACTTGGAGAAAATCAGGGCCCATGGTTGGTCGCCCTGGCCTTTGTGGCCCTGTCGGCCGTATTGATAGTCGCGCATGTTTTGTCTGTCAAAAAAACCGGTGATTACGGTATCACCACGATTGTTGCCGCACTGATCACTTTTGCCCTGGGGGCGCTGGCAGCTAATGGATTTCTGCATATAGCCGTGGCCGGTGCGATAGTCACCGCGATCCTTCTCAGTTTAAAAACCATCTTGCACGGCTGGTTGCGCCATATCGATTACGATGAACTTAGCGCAGTTCTCAAGCTGGCGCTGATCTGGATAGTGATCCTGCCCCTGATGCCTGATCGAGGTTACGGGCCCTGGCAGGCGATCAATCCCTACCAGATCTGGTGGATGGTGGTATTGATTGCCGGTATCTCCTTTGCCGGCTACATGGCGATCAAGATTGTGGGCTCCCGCAAAGGGTTATTGATCACCGGTTTCCTGGGCGGACTGATCTCCTCGACAGCCGCGACGATAAATCTTTCCAAACTGGCTGAAAAGAAAATTCGTATTACGGTTATCTGCGCGGCCATTCTGCTGGCTGAAACCATCATGTTTCCCCGTATGCTGTTGGAAATTGCCGTGGTCAACCGATCATTGCTGTTGCCGGCGCTGTTACCCATCGGGGTGATGACTGCGGTGATGCTGGCCGGGGTCGCGCTAATATGGCGTTACAGGGAGAATGTGGAGGCAGGCGAACTGCCGGTAACCAACCCGTTTCAACTCAAGATGGCGTTACAGTTCGGCCTGCTGCTGGCGATAGTCATGTTCCTGTCCAAGGCATTTCAGGCCTGGCTGGGAGAGACGGGTATCTACCTGGTGTCGCTCATCTCGGGCATTGCCGACGTCGATGCCATTACGTTATCGCTGGCGTCCATGGCCGGCGAAGAACTGAATGCGGAGACAGCAGTGCGGGGAATCGTGATTGCCGCCATTGCCAATACCCTGTTCAAAACCGCCCTGGCGATGGGAATAGCCGGACGAGTAATGCTTTGGCGTCTGGTGCCGCCAGCTCTGCTGGCATCGGCCTGTGGTGCGTTGAGCCTGGTCTGGATTTAGAACAGGCACAAAAAAAGCGGGCTACAGCCCGCTTTTTGCGAATAAGCTTTGAACGTCAGCTTATTTCTTCACCCAATTGGAGAAGTTGTCGGCGTTCTTGGCCTTGCCGTCTTCGTAACCGGCGCTGTAGGCGTCGGTGACGCGCTGTTCTTCACGTTCGGGGTTCAGCACGTAACCGCCTTGCCAACCCTGGATATATTCAGGATCGACACCCATTTCTTCCATCTTGGTTATGGTTTCATAATATTGTTGGTTCATGAGAGTCTCCTCTATGTTCAGCAGATTATCGCGATATCAGTCAGTTAATTCTGTCAATTCCAGCCCCGGTCCTGTCATGGCCCCGAAACCGGTGAAATCCTGTCGTTGCGGCTGACCAACTTGATCGAGCCTAACGGCCGCGGAATATACCAGACTCCGGGGCATAAATCCCGTTTTTCAGCAGCCATCGGCCTGGCGAAGGGGATCGTTCTGTGCCCCCTGAATATCACTCCGGGCGACGGTAGTGTACAAAAACCGGCAAGTACTCCGAATATCCCTATAGAGGGAGGCCAACACCGCCAAAAGCAATAATAACCTAGCGCGTGACTAGGTTAAGTAAATCAAGATATACTACCGGGTCAAAGTTACCGAGCTCCAGGGAGCAGAATAATGTCCGAACAATCCAGCACCGAGGCTGTGGAATTTTCCAGCGCCATGTCTGCCTTTGAGGCCAAACATTTTTCCCGCGCCATGCCGATGATGATGCCGTTTGCCGAAAAGGGCGACCCCGAGGCCCAGCACCGGGTTGCCATCATGTACCAGAATGGTCTGGGCGTGGTACGAAACGACGAACAGGCGCTCAAATGGATGCGTGCCGCGGCCGAGCAGGGCCATGCCCTGGCCCAGCACGGACTCGGCTTCATGTACCTGGAAGGCGAGTGTGTCGACAAGGACGAATCCAAAGCCGTGGAATGGTTCAGGAAGGCCGCTGAACAGGGCCTGGCAGGCTCCATGACGACCCTGGCCATGATGTACGAAGAGGGCAAGGGGGTGCCGCAGGACATGGATGAAGCCAAGAAGTGGTATGCCAAGGCCGGGTTTTAGGCCGGTTGTCGCTCGAATTGCAAATTTGCATCTCTTAACAGCAGTGGAAAGTAGTCTATGCGTCCAGCTCATTTGATGTCCGTTCTCGACAAGGAATTTACCAGTGCCCGTGAAGGGCATCACACCCCGGTGATGATCTGGGGACCGCCCGGCGTGGGCAAATCGCAAATCATCGCCCAGATCGCCGGCAAGCATCAGGTGCCGTTGATCGATATTCGCCTGTCGCAGATGGAGCCCAGCGACCTGCGCGGGATCCCGTTTCGCAATCAAGAGCTGGTGGAGTGGGCGATTCCGGCCATTCTGCCGGATGCCGAGCGTCACGGCCCCAATGGCATCCTGTTCCTGGACGAGATCACCTCGGCCACACCGAGTGTCTCGGCCGCGGCCTACCAGTTGATCCTGGACAGGCGCCTGGGTGAATACGAGATCCCCGATGGCTGGGCCATCTTCGCGGCCGGCAATCGCCAGGGCGACCGTGGCGTCACCTATACCATGCCGGCGCCGCTGGCCAACCGCTTTTCCCATTTCGAATTCGAGGTCAACCTGGACGATTGGGTGGCCTGGGCCTATCAGAACGGCATCGATGAACGGGTCATCGCTTTCGTGCGCTTTCGCCCGGAACTGCTGTTCGAATTCGATCCGGCCCACAACCCGATGGCATTTCCCTCGCCCCGTTCCTGGGAGTTTGCCAGCCGCGCGCTACAGAAATTCGAGCATAACCACGAGATACGCCTCGGTACCCTGCAGGCCTGCGTGGGGCCTGCTGCCGGCATCGAACTGAACGCCTTTATCAATAATCTGGACCAGTTGCCGGATATCGATGCCATCGTTCGCGGTGAACAGGTTTCCGCACCCAAGGAAATCGACCTGCAGTATGCCGTGGCCGCCTCACTGGTGGGCCGGGCCATCAAGGCCAAGGAGAGCGACCAGGCCCAGCAGGTACACGGCTATATCATCGAGTATGCAAATGTCTTTCCGCAGAAAGAGATGGGCGTGATGCTGGTTTCCGATATGCACCGGGCCATCGGCCAGGACATCTTCAGTGTGCCGCAATTCGCCAAGTGGTCCAACGAAGTCGCCGATGTGATGCTCTACAACTGATTCGGTGGTCATGAACGAGCAGGATCTGGAAACCAAGCTGGCCGCCGCACGCACCCGGTTGATCATCGACAAGCCGTTTCTGGGTGCCCTGGTGTTGCGCCTGCCAATGGTCAAGGGAGATCCCAAGTGGTGCAAGACCACCGCGACCGATGCCCGCAAGTTCTATTACAACGCCGAGTACATCAACGACCTGAGCCTGGCACAGACCCAGTTCGTACTGGCGCATGAAGCTCTGCATTGCGCGCTCTCTCATTTTGCCCGCCGCCAGCACCGGGTACGCCATCGCTGGGACCTGGCCTGTGACTTTGCGGTCAATCCGATCCTGATCAAGGACGGTCTCACCCCGCCACCCAACGCGCTCTATCAGCCGACGTTCGACGGCATGACCGCCGAAGAGATCTACCCGATGCTGGACGATTTCGACAACGAGACGCCGCAGGACCAGCACGTCTACGACGAATCAGATTCCGACGGTGAAAATCCGCAGGGCGACATGGAGCCGCCTACGGAAACGCCGTCCTCCCCGCAGGATCAGCCGGACGAGCGGGGCGGTGATGAGGATCAGCAACCCGATTCGCAGCCCGACCAGGGCCAGGGCGGTGACAGCGACGAGGATAATGACGACAACGAATCCGATAACGGCAGCGGCACCAGTCCGCAGCTGGACGAGGACGAAATCAAGGGCGGAGGTTCGAGCCCGGAGCCCGATGAATCCGATTCCCCAGAGGGGGCCCCGCAGCCGGCACCGCTCTCCCACAGCGAGCGGGAGGCGCTCAGCGTGCAATGGAAACAGCGTCTGGCCGGGGCCGCGCAGACCGCGATGCAGGCCGGCAAGCTGGGCGAGGATATGGCCAGGCTGGTCGATTTTCTCCTGCAACCGGAGCTTCCCTGGCGTGCTTTGCTGGCCCGCTACATGACCTCCGTAGCGCGCGACGATTACAGCTACACACGGCCCAATCCACGGCGTGGGGAGCCTGCCATCTACCCGACCCTGCGCAGTAGCCAGGTGGATATCGTGGTCGCTGTCGACACCAGCGGCTCGATTTCAAACGGTGAAATTCAGGAGTTCATTTCCGAGATCGACGCGGTCAAGGGCCAGATGCGCGCCCGCATCACCCTGCTGGCCTGTGATTCGGAGCTGGCGCCCAACGGCCCGTGGATCTATGAACCGTGGGATGAATTTACCAGGCCGGTGGACATCACCGGTGGCGGAGGGACCTCGTTCGTGCCCGTGTTCGAGTGGACCGAACGACAGGATCGTTATCCCGAGCTGTTGATCTACTTTACCGATGCCGAAGGGCAATTCCCTCGTTATGAACCGAACTTTCCGGTTCTATGGCTGGTCAAGGGCAAGGCCACGGTGCCCTGGGGCCAGCGCATCCAGCTGAACTGATACAACCCGAATTGATACAATAGGCCGATGGAACTCTCCAACGAAGACGCACTGCGCCTGAATGTGCTGCTCAACCAGAATCTGCAGGCGATCCGCATCGACGAATCAAAGATGATCGTATATGGCTTGTCCGAAAAGGGAGAGGCCTCGGTTTCGCTCAACCCCAACTGCCGGGATGAGAAGTATGTCAAACAGGTGAAGGAACTCATCTCCACGCATGTGCTGGGTTCACCGGGCGGTTACCCGGTGTTTTTGCGTCGCTGGACCCGCATGGGGCAGACCCGTGACAAGAGCCTGGACAAGTTGCTGCAGCTTGGCGAATCAGAGGCGGTGGTCGCCGTGGTCCACGCCGAGGGGCTAACCGATGAGCTGGCACGGCGTGCCTGGTGGGCAATGCCCAGTTCGGAGAACGCCCGCTGCATGTTACGACGCGAGGCGGTGGTACAGGGTGAGATGGGCCCGGTGCTGGCTGATTTTCTCCTCGAGTTTCTGCCATTCGAGGAAGAACCCCGGGATATCGTTGAATCGGTCCGGCTGGTTCTGCAGCCGGGGCTGGTGGACGAGGCGACGCGCGAGGATCTGTGGTCAAAAGGGCAGCGCAAAAACGCTTACCTGGTCGGTTTTCTCAAGACACTGCCTGACGAACTTCCCCAGGAGGCCGTGCCGCATCCGCGCCTGGAAGCGGTTCAGTCGGTCCTCGATTCCCTGGCAGAACAGGGCAATGCCGTGGCCGTGCAATTACGTCGCAGCCTAGACATCCCGGGACAGGCGTTTCTCAAGACCGCCAGTCAGGTGATGAAAAAACCGGCCAACCAGGACGTGGTCGTGGCCCTGCTTGAAGCCATAGAACAGTATTTCGCTCCAGTACACCCCGGCTGCGAGCCATGTCGCGAGATCGACACGATTCTCGAGCAGGCCCGGCGTTGCTGTGAGGATCCCGAACAACTCCCGGAAGCGGCCCGCGAGGTTCATGCGTCCCTGCCCGAAGAACACCGCGATCTGCTGGAGTCGGCTCTGGTTCTCTCGCAGATGGGCGTGCCGGTTATCAATCCGATTTTTGCCGTGAGCGATGCAGTCGGCTCCGTGATGCGACGCAAGATCGAACCGGTCAGTAAGCCCTTTTTCGAACACGCACAACGTTTACTGGGCCAGTCCTGATTCAGTATGGGACTAACCTTCTCCAAGGTGGTCATATCGTTGGTTGTCAAAGTGCCACATTCGGTACTGGAACAACACATGGTTGCTTCACCGGAAGTGGTGGGAGAGGAACTGGCGCGCCAGGTTTCACTGTATGCGCAGCAAAACAACCTGAACTATTATCCGGCGCTGGATTATTTTATCGAACACGGTGGTATCGAAGCCGAACTGTTGAATGCGGTGGAAAGTATGACCTGGCTGGTCACCGGCCTGGTGCGGGAAGAAATTAAAACCCGCTTACGCCCGGTCTTTTCCAGCATCCAGTTCGAATCGATACAGGCCCTGGCCTATACCATGCCCACCGTGCGTCCGGGGCAGAACAATACCCTGTTGCGTTTGACAGAACATTTCACTCCCGATCAGGTCAAAGTATCTATTATCGCTACTGCCATTCGACATCGGGATACCCCGGAGACGGCGGTCAAGATGGCCGAACGTATGGTCTGGCGCTGGTTACATGAACATTTTGATAAAATCGAGATCGCTCACATACGTTATTTGCCAAACACAGATGATGAGAATGCGTAATGAGCCGGGTTCAGATGTACTGCACAAAGACCTGCCCCTATTGCCAGCAGGCCGAGCAATTATTGCGTAAACGCGGTATACGGTTCGAGAAAATTCGCGTTGACCTGTCCAGAAGCAAGTTACGCGAGATGCACAAACGCAGCCGTCGTGATAGCGTTCCACAAATCTTTATCAACGATCAGCATATTGGCGGTTATGACGAGTTGCGCAAGCTGGACAAAAAAGGAAAGTTGTCCGCACTGTTACAACCAGGTAAACAGTCCTGATGTTAAGCTGTAGTTTGTCATGATTCGGTGTTAATGTTTATGTCTGTCCTCGCAGGATAAACAAATAGATAAAAAAGGGGATTAGGATGGCTGTTTCAATCGATTCCTCGGAATTACAAACCAGCACAAATGAATTGCGCTCCAACTATCAGCGTGTGCGCAAAGCCAGCGAGTTGATCTGCGAGCCGTTGTTCGTCGAAGACTACGTGGTACAGACTATGCCTGATGTCAGCCCGCCTAAATGGCACCTGGCCCATGTCAGCTGGTTTTTCGAGACTTTTCTCCTGAAACCTTATCTGGATGATTATCGGGAATTTCATCCCGAGTATGCCCGTCTATTTAATTCATATTACGAACAGGTTGGTACCTATTATCCACGGCCGCAGCGAGGCCTGTTGTCGCGGCCGACTGTCGATGATATTTATCGCTACCGTATCTATGTCGACGAAGCGATGCTCCGTCTGCTCGAATCCGGGCGGGTGGAAGATTCGCCCGCAATCAAGGAGCGACTCGTTATCGGCCTCAACCATGAGCAGCAGCACCAGGAACTTCTGCTTACTGATATCAAGCATATTCTGGGCATGAATCCGTTACAACCCGCTTACCGTCAATGTGATCTGCCAACAGGTGTCGATCAACCGCTGGAATTTATCCGCTTTACCGGTGGGCTGAAAAAACTCGGTGCTGAAGCTAATGGTTTTGCCTATGACAACGAACGCCCACAACATGATATCTGGCAACCGCCGTTTAAAATTGCTTCACGTCCTGTGACCAATGGCGAATTCATCGAATTCATCGAGGACGGTGGCTACCGACGCCCCGAGCTCTGGCTCTCTGAAGGATGGACTGCGATCAAAGAGGGTCGCTTCGATGCACCGTTATATTGGGAAAACCGCGATGGTGAATGGTGGCATTACACGCTGGGTGGAATGCAACCAATTAATCGTCATGCACCGGCCTGTCATGTCAATTATTACGAAGCGGATGCATTTGCCAGCTGGGCCGGTAAACGTTTACCGACCGAAGCCGAATGGGAAACCGCGGCCGAGAATCTGCCGGTTACCGGCAATCTGCGTAACAACGGTTATTTGCAACCCCTGCCATCAGAGGCTGAAGTAAAAGGCGTGAGCAAAATGTATGGTGATGTCTGGGAATGGACGCAAAGTGCTTATGGCCCGTATCCCGGTTACAGGCAGGCCGATGGTGCGTTGGGGGAATATAATGGCAAGTTCATGTGTGGTCAGTATGTCCTGCGCGGTGGCTCCTGTGTCACACCGGCTGATCATATTCGGTCTACCTACCGTAATTTCTTTTATCCGGGTGATCAGTGGCAATTCACCGGTCTGCGTCTTGCGGAGGATGTCTGATGGGAGAACCGGCAATCCATTTTTATGATGAACAGCCGGCCACGGATGATTTTTACACGGATGTCATACTGGGGCTGCAACAGCAGCCAAAGCAAATTCCCCCGAAGTTTTTTTACGACGAGCGTGGTTCCGAGTTGTTTGATGCTATCTGTCGTACGGAAGAATATTATCCCACCCGTACCGAACAGGCATTGCTGCAGGATAATGCACAGGAAATTGCCGGGCTGATCGGTGAGCGTTGCCTGTTGATTGAACCAGGCAGCGGTAACAGTGAAAAAGTCCGGTTGTTACTGAATGCACTTCGGCCAGCCGCCTATCTGCCGCTGGATATTTCCCGTGATTTTCTCTATCAGGCTGCTGGCCAGGTGGCCAGAGACTATCCCTGGCTGGAAGTGCACGCCGCCTGCGTCGATTTTACAGAACCTTTGAATTTATCCTGGTGTCCGTCAGGCAGTCGCAAACTGATCTTCTTTCCCGGTTCCAGCATT
>JASFNY010000030.1:0-11432 GCA_050116795.1 Thiohalophilus sp. | reverse complement strand
CCTCGAATCCGCGAGGCACTGGATCAAGCCGGCTGTAACACCCCGCTGGTGGGTGACTTTCATTTCAACGGCCACAAACTGTTGAGCGACTATCCGGACTGCGCGACGGCGCTGGCCAAATACCGAATCAATCCCGGTAATGTCGGCAAAGGCAAAAAACGCGACGAACAGTTTGCCCGCATGATCGAGAGCGCGATGCGTTACGACAAGCCGGTACGTATCGGAGTCAACTGGGGTTCACTGGACCAGGCCTTGCTGGCACGCATGATGGATGAAAACGCTCGCCTGCCTGAACCGCGCGAACCGGCCGCATTGATGCACGCGGCAGTCGTCACCTCTTCCCTGGAAAGTGCTCAACAGGCCGAGGAACTTGGCCTGGCGCATGACCGGATTATTCTCTCCTGCAAGATGAGTGGCGTGCAGGATCTGATCAGTGTTTATCAGGATCTTTCGTCACGCTGCGATTACCCGTTGCACCTGGGACTCACCGAGGCCGGAATGGGCTCCAAGGGCATCGTGGCATCAACCGCCGCGCTGGCTGTGCTGTTGCAACAGGGTATCGGCGATACGATTCGGATTTCCCTGACCCCGGAGCCGGGTGGCGACCGTTGCCAGGAAGTCATTGTCGCCCAGGAGATACTTCAGTCCATGGGACTGCGTGCCTTTACGCCGATGGTAGTAGCCTGTCCCGGTTGTGGCCGTACCTCCAGCACCTACTTCCAGCAACTGGCGATGGACATCCAGAGTTACCTGCGCCAACAGATGCCTCAATGGCGCCGTGAGTATCAGGGCGTCGAAGAGATGACCGTGGCGGTCATGGGGTGCGTGGTCAACGGGCCGGGTGAAAGCAAACACGCCAACATCGGTATCAGTCTGCCCGGCACCGGTGAAAAACCGGTCGCGCCGGTCTATGTTGATGGCGAAAAAACAGTGACCCTGAAGGGGGAGCGTATCGCCGAAGAATTCCAGCAAATCATCGACGATTACATCCAGCGCAACTATTCAGTGAATTCGAAATAGATTCGCGCATTCTGCCAGCCGGCATACCATTCATTAATCGGCATGATTTATCTGTAGAGCTTGCAGCAGCATGTCATGGTAATTGCGTATGCGCCGGACATAACGCACCGGTTCATAACCTCGCGCATAGCCGTATCTCAGGTCCTTGTAGTATTTTTTCTGGGTCAGCAAAGGCAATACATCCCGGAATTCGTGCCACAGGTTCGGATCCTTGTCCTGTTCCCGTGCAAGTTTACGTGCATCGTAGATATGGCCCATACCAACGTTATAGGCTGCCAAAGCTATCCAGCTTCGATCCGGTTCTGCGATCTCCTCCGGCAAACGTGCGCGCAGGTTGGCCAGATACTTGGCGCCACCATAAATACTCTGCTGTGGATTCAGGCGACTCTTGACTCCGACCTCCCTGGCAGTGTTGAGCGTCAACATCATAATGCCTCGCACACCGGTCGGACTGCGAGCGTAACGGTTCCAGTGGGATTCCTGATAAGCCTGGGCCGCCAACAGGGTCCAGTCTATATCGTATTTTTTTCCAGCCGCCTGAAATGTTTGCTTGTATTTTGGCAAGAGTTTATTGACCTTACGCTGGAAGATCCTGGTATCGACATAGTCGAAGACTTCAATAAAACCGTAATACTTGTTGATTAACTGCCGCAGCTCGCCATTTTTTCGAAAATCATCCAGCCAGTCGTTCACAGCATCTTGTAGACCGTCGGCATTCGCCGGCATTGCCCATGCCAGTGGCTGGGCGTCGCTTATATCAAAGCGGACTGACAACTCGGGCATGTATCGCTGATTGACTTTTATTATATTGGAATCGGCCACGGTGCAATCGAGCTTGCGCCGCCAGACCCGTTCAAGAAGGAATTCGGTGTTGTATTCAGGGTGAACTTTCCACTCGATCTTTGGTACTTCCTCTTTCAACTGTTTCAGTCGTACCAGGTAACTGGTGTCCGCCGGCACCATGATCGACAGGCCCACCAGGTCTTCGGCGTCCTGAGGCCTGGCACCGCCGCGACGACAGACCACTTGCTCGGTAACATCCTGGTAGGAATCTGAAAACAGGAATTTTTCACTGCGGGCTTCGGTGCGGGTTAGCCCCGCGGCGGCAAGATCAGCCTCTCCGGTCTCGAGCATGTTCAGTATCTCGCCCGGATTATCGCGAACCACCAGTTCCATTTCCACGCCGAGGCTATCGGCAAAAGCTGATACAAGATCGTATTCAAAACCGGTGGCCCCGTCCCGACCCTCGTAATAGGTGGTTGGAGCATTGCGGGTCACAACGATGAGCTTGCCTTCCTTCTTAATATGCTGGAGATGAGCCTCATCACCGCAGGAAACCAGCAAGGCTGCGGTAAATAAAACCAGAACTCCACGACCAAACATATTCAGGCTGGCTCGTCGCTTATTGCCCGGTTGCGCAGATGACGGAGAATCAATCCACCCCATTGATATACACTCATTCCCAGCAGGATCAGCGCCGCGCCCAGGTAAAGCTCCAGACTGATCTGTTCGTGATTGAGTAGCTGGCCAAACAACAGTGCCAGCAACGGTGTCATCAAGGTTACCAGCGCCACGCGACTGGCATCAATCTGTTTCAGGACATAAAAGAACATTACGAAGCCGAGAACCGAACCAAATATGGCCAGATACAGAATCGACCCTGCAGACCTCAGGCTAAATTCTGCCGGCCACTGTCCATCGAAGATTAGCCAGACCAGCAAGTAGCAAGGTGCCGCAACCAGCAATGCACCACTGGTAGATTCCAGGCCCGACAAATGAGCGTCGATCTTCTTCACCAGTACCATGCTCAGTGAATGCAGACACACAGCCATCACAATCGCGGCGATACCCAGGCCGGCCTGTTCACCCAGATGTAAACCACGGGTAAATACCATTGCCAGACCGGCGAGTGCCAGCATGATGCCACTGAGCTTGTTCCACATCAGGGCGCGTTCCTGCAACCACAAGATTGCCATCACGCCGGTAACGATCGGCGTCAAACCGAACAACACCGAGATCAAACCGGAAGGAATGAATTGTGCTCCCCAGTAGACACAGGACATGGCCCCGAACACCCCGATACCGCCAGCCAGGTAGCTTTTAATCGCATCGCGGTGCATCGGCAGGCCGCGTGACAGCAGCCCCAGCAACACGACGCAAACCAGCGCACCCAGCCACATACGCGCGGCCACGCCAAATAAAAAGCCCGGTCCCTCTGCACTCCATTTGATTGCCAACGGGGTGGTCGACCAGATCAATACCACCCCGATATAGGCTGCCGGCACCGACACGGTGTCCTCCTTTTTGTTTGTCGTAAAACGAAAAAAGCCACGGTTTTCAGGCCGTGGCTTTTGGAAAATCGGTTTGTACTGTGTACCTAACTACGTGAACACTCGCTTTCCATCAGCCCCATGGCCCATCACCCAGACGCGTAGGCGTGCCGGGCAGGCTTTAATCTTGGCTGAATGCATTGTGTTAAACATGTTATTGAGTTTGCGACGTAACCGTCAGAGTGTCAAGTTCGGGCTTGTTCAATGATTTGTGTAATTCAGATCAACAAAATCATCGAACGTAAATATATTTCCACTCCACACCTGTTTCCTCGCGCAGGCGTTTGAGGATCCCGTCGGTCGGCACGGCCTCATGGGGATATATATTAAAAAGTTCGATGAATATTCGGGCAAACGCGCCGGTCTTGCGCCAGTTGAGCTCGGTGGCGCGAGTTTGCGTACCACACTGTGGACAGGTATAGCGGTAGGATTCGGGATCACGGTGCCAGCCGTCGATAATCGCGGACCAGTCAGTTTCAAGGTGCCGACAGTGTGGACAGTAAACCTGGACGTGCTGCGGTCCGCCACGAAACTCCAGCCGGTCCCCGTACAGGAAACCGACATGGCAGAACTGCTCGTTACCATGCCCCGCTGGTTCGAACTCCACTGCCGGGGAACAACCCAGAAAACTGATGTGCTGTAAAAATGCATCCCCGGCCCGATAGCGTTCACCCGGCAGATAGTCCAGGGCCTCGCCGACAAGGCCGGCCTGCTGCAGGGCGCGAATCAACGTAGCGGGATTTTTCGGGCTATATTCGGAGTCCTGCGGGTAGATCAGTAATGAAGGCAACGCACTCGACATGTTCAGTTCCGGGCAAAATGGACGCGACAGTATACCAGTGCCCTGCAACGGATTAACCCCAGGAAATCTCAAGAATACCCCGGATTTCGCCGCGATCCCGGCGGCACAAAATGCTAGAATCAGAGTTCACAACGCAGTTATGAAAACACGGTGTCAATGAATGAGCGGTAGAGATTATTCCAAAGAAGAGCAGATCCTGCAGACCATGCGCAAGGTGTTGACCGATGTGGCCAAGGACACCTACACCAAGCCAGGATTAAAACACCCACTGTCCGAGGAGACCATCATCTCCATTCGCGACTGCCTGAGTCTGATCGCCGCCCGTGAAAAGGAACTGGCTGATGAAGCCGGCCGCCCGAGCAAAATGCGTCCGCGTTATATTGATGAACCCCAGGAGTCAGTCGTAATTCCGCTGGACATGACAGGCCTGAAAAAGAACAAGTCTCAGGATTCCGATTCCGACTAGTCCTGTTCCAGTTCTTCCCAGCGCTGGAAACAGTTTTCCAGTTCGGCATTGATCTCTTCAAGTCGTTGCATGGTCTGCGAGATAATCTCCCCGTCCTGCTGATAAAAAGCCGGATCACCCACCTGTTCCTGTAACGCCTGCTGTTCCTGCTCCAGCTTTTCGATCTGTCCGGGCAACGCCTTGAGCTCCTGCTGTTCGCGATAGCCAAGCTTGCGTTTGGCCTCCGATGGCGAACTTTTTTTCTGTTGTTTTGGTGTCGAACTCTCGGCCGGTGTTTGCCTGGTTGATTCGGTTTGCAATGGATGCTGCTGGCGGTAGTCATACCAGTCGTGATAGCCACCGACGAATTCATTGACCACACCCTCTTCCTCGAATACCAGCACGCTGGTAACCACGTTATCCAGGAAAGTCCGATCATGACTGACGACGATCAGGGTTCCTTCATAGTTCAACAACAGATCTTCCAGCAGTTCCAGCGTTTCAACATCGAGATCGTTGGTCGGCTCGTCCAGCACCAGCAGGTTGGCTGGATGAGTGAACAGCCGCGCTAACAGCAGGCGGTTGCGTTCACCGCCCGAAAGACTCTTGACCGGAGAATGTACCTGCTTGACCGGGAACAGGAACTCTCGCAGGTAACCGATGGCATGGCGCTTGCGACCCTGCACCTCGACCATCTCGCTGCCATCATTGAGATTGTCGAGTACCGATTTTTCAGTATCGAGGATCGCGCGGTGTTGGTCGAAATAGGCCGTCTCGAGTTTGGTACCCATACGGACCTTGCCGCTGTCCGGTTTGAGTTCACCGAGAAGAATCCTGATCAGGGTACTCTTGCCTGCCCCGTTTGGACCGATGATGCCGATACGATCACCGCGCATGATGCGGGTGGAAAAATTCCTGAGGATCGGTTTGCCATCATAAGCAAAACTGACTTCTTCGACATCGGCCACCAGTTTTCCGGAGGTTTCAGCCTCATCCAGATTGAGTCGCACCTGGCCCTGGCGATCGCGCCGCTGGCGAACTTTCTCGCGCATTGCCTGCAGCGCCCGCACCCGGCCCATGTTCCGCGTGCGGCGTGCCTTGATGCCCTTGCGAATCCAGGCCTCCTCTTCGGCCAGTTTCTTGTCCTGCCGTGCGCGCTGCTTCTCCTCGGCTTCCAGCAGTTGTTCCTTCTTCTCCAGGTAATGACGATAATCACCCGGCCAGGAAGTCAGCTGGCCACGATCCAGTTGCACGATGCGCGTCGCCAGGTTTTGCAAAAAGCTGCGATCGTGGGTAATGAATACCAGGCAGCCGGGAAAACCGAGCAGGAACTGTTCCAGCCAGGTAATGCCGTCGATGTCCAGATGGTTGGTCGGCTCGTCCAGTAACAACAGATCCGGTTCGCTGACCAGCGCGCGGGCCAGCAACACGCGGCGTTTCATGCCCCCGGAGAGTGATGCAAGTGGCGCCTGCTCGGGCAGTTCCAGTTTGCTGATAGACGAGGAGACCCGCTGTTCCAGTCGCCAACCATCGACAGCCTCCAGTTGCTGCTGCAGTTCGCTCAAGCGGGCGGCCTGCCCGGGACTGTCATCGAATTGTTGCAGTGCCTGGTGATAGGCTGAGACCAGTTCGCCTGCCTTTTGCAGCCCGCCGGCCACCACCTCAAAGACAGTCTGTCGAGTATCGTCCGGCACATCCTGATGCAGGTGGGCGATACGCAAAGTCTCTGAATGCCAGATCTCCCCGTCGTCGGCCTGAATATCGCCGTTGAGCAAATGCATCAGGGTCGACTTGCCTGAACCGTTGCGCCCTACCAGGCAGACACGCTCGCCCCGCTCGAGTTGCAGCTCAACCCGATCCAGCAACGGGTGTTCTGCAAAACTCAGGCTAACGTCTTTGAGAGTCAGTATAGGTGGCATCGATATCATCACTGCTTGGCGGGCCGGCAGTATAACGTATCCGCACCGCTGAATGACGCTTCCTCCCCCTGCGGGATTGGGCTAGAATTGCCCTCTTTTCAACCGGGCCCCTGCCACTATGGATGAATACGAGGCTGAACAGCTGCGTGAAAAACTGCAGATCCTGGTCTCGGAACATCGGGATCTGGACGATGTCATCACTCGCCTGGCCCTGGATCCCACCGTCGATCAATTGCAGCTTACGCGTATGAAAAAGCGCAAACTGCAACTCAAGGACATGATTGCCCGACTGCGCAGCCGCCTGATTCCCGATATAGAGGCCTGAAGCCACCGGCACCAGCCGTTGTCCCGAGATTCTGTTATGTCCCACACTCCGCCCGATGCCGAAATCCTGATTGCCACCGGCTGCGCCCATTGTCCCGCGGTGCTGCAGGCACTGTCCGATCTGATCAAAGAGGGGCTGATTCGCGAACTGCGGGTGAGCAACATTGTGGCCGATGCGACCCGCGCGCAGGAGCTTGGCGTGCGCACCACGCCATGGACCCGTATCGGCCCCTTCACCCTGGCCGGTAACTATTCGCCCGCAGAGCTACGCCACTGGGCTGAACAGGCCGGCAGTGACGAGGGCATCGCCGATTACATTCGCACGCAGCTCAAGGACGGGGAACTGGAGCAAATCGAAACGTTTCTTAGTGACAACCCGCAGTGGCTGGAAGTAGCAGTGTCGTTGCTGGAAGTGGAAGACCTGGAGATTCAGGTCCGGCTGGGACTGGATAGCGTGCTTGAATCACTCGCCGGAAGCGAAGCGCTGAAAAAACTGGTACCCGTGTTCAGCCGGTTGTCCGAACACGACAACGCCCAGATTCGCGGCGATGCCACCCATTACCTGGCGCTGACCGGTGACCCCGCTGTGCGTCCGCAGCTGGAAAAACGTCTCGAGGATGATTCAGCGGATATTCGCGAAATCGCACGCGAAGGGCTGGAGCAGCTATCTGCCGGGTAGCGGCCGTGAACTTTACCCCGGGGACACATCCAGTTGCTGTAACGCGTTTTCCAGTTCTACCTGCTCGATGGGAAACGGCAGGGCCGCATGGATCGGGAAACGCTGAGCCACCCGCTCGAACTGGTGCAGGAACTCTTTTTCATAAAACACGATCACATGCGTATCCGGCAGGCGCTGGACAATAGCCATCAACGTTTCCAGGCTGCTGGTACGATCACGAAAATCCGACTGGAAGTTAAACTCGGTGACGATGACCTGTGGCGGGCGTTTCTTGATCAATTTGGCCGCCTTGCGCACCGAGTCGGTGGTTTCGACCTGATAACCATGTTGCCGGTAGAGAGGCGAAAAATCGGGATAGCCGCCCAGTTCAACGATGGCAAGCAGTTCACGTGAATTCTGTGTGGAAATGAGTCAACTCCCTTGAAATACGTGCGCCAAACCGCATGTATACTAGCATATTACTTGTGAGTTATTGAGCCACTGCCGACCAGGCAGTATGCTTGTGACCCTTTTCATGCTCGGTGGCCTGACTCAGCGGTTGCACCGACCAATCTTTACAATCAGACAGGTTCAAAAGGTGGGGTTATGCCGTATTACGTATACAAGATGAACGAGGGTGTCAGTTCCATGGTCAAGAACCTCGAGTACCTGGATGAATTCGAGGCTTTCAAGGATGCCAAAAACTTTGCCCGCTCCAAGCGCAGCGAACTATCTGAAGACGATAAGGCAACCTACAAGGTGATCTTTGCCGCCAACCAGCTGGCCGCGGAAGAGATGCTGACTGAAAAGCGTGAAGAGCCTATCCTGCGGGAATGGGAAAAATAACGATCTGCAGATTCTGACTTCTTATGGAAGAAGATGAATACAGATCCACCTATCACGAGATCAACGAGCATCGTTGTATCTTCGAAAAGTCAATTAACTCCCGTCGCAGCACCTGTGAACATGGACGTCGTTTTAATCTTGCCGATCGTGAAGGTGTGGCCTGCAGTTCCGAGGCCGGAAACCATCGCTGCCGAGTGTTCCTGGACATGATGCGTAAGAATGCCAGTTTTGCCCTGCAGCAATTGCATATCGACGGTCCCCTGCCCCACGCCAAGGAAATCAAGGTACAGACCGGCGGCCTGCTGGGTCTGCAGGGCGTACTGCATCCGGAAAAATCAGACGCCGAACGGGTTGAGAATATTGCGGGAATATTGCGCGAGGCGATGGACCGCTATGGGGACTTCGAGCAGTTGCCCTACGCTGAGCTGGTTAAAACCATCGTCCGCTTTGAGGGCCGCAACAAACGTCGTCGCGGTAAATGATATTTAACAAACGATCAGTTGCAGCTGTCGTTAAACCAGTCATACGCGCAATCGAGATGCGCACGTATCCGCATAATCCCGTCCAGACCATCATCGACCATCACGCGTAGTGGTGTTCGATCCTGAAACTGCTTGTTGACTTGTTTCATCCACAAGGACCCCATCGACGGATTATGCGGGTATGTGGTTCGCAGTGCATCCACGATACCGACGATATGCTCCAGTCGCTCATCCACTTCATTGGTTTGCGGAAACGGGGTGTCTTCGCGATAACGACGCAATGCCCGGGTCGGGGTTTTTGGTGGCAGGTTCAACAGTTCAACCTGCTGTTGCGCGGTCATGCCCCAGCTGTCGAGAATGGACATAATCACCCGGGTAAGCTCAACCCGTTCTGCGGAACTCAGCTTGCCTGTATGAACTTCACTCATAATAACCTTGCGATATGTTTGTCTGACAATGACAAGTTTAAATTGTCGACACCTATTGTACAATAAACCATAACGACAGTAATGCATTACAAAGCCGCGTATGCCCGGTAATTTCCGCTATTTGGCAACATTGTGGATTTAAAGACCGGAAAAGTGACGCGGTTAAACCCATCGAAACCATGACATCAATTACCCGCATTTCCTGACAACAGCATGAGTGAATCACCACAAGAGCTTCAGGACCGCTTGCAGCAGGAAGGGCGCCGTTACCAGGCGCTCTCGCCGATCAACCAGTCACGGGTGCACATTCAATTTCCCGGTCACTTTCAGGAACAGGAGATCATCTGGGATGCTCAGCTATTTACGCTGGAACATGAATACCGGCAACATACATCGGACGCCCGGCAATCTTCACAAACCTGTCGTCAATATATCGAAATATCACCCGGCAAGGATCATCTTGTTCCGATTACTGTCGCACTAAATGTGCCAGAATTCGATGAACCGGCAATACTCAAAACCATGATCATGATCCATAATTACAAGAGACTCCGGTTCGGCCGTCATGAATTCGGTGAACCGGTCCGATTTCCCGAGTAACACAACAGGCGACATAAGATGGATCGACTGCTGACAGTTTCCCGCGCGGCACGTCTGGTTGGTGTATCGCGCGGAACTTTACAAAAACAAATCCAGGACGGTGATTTGCCCAGCTTTGAAGGCATGGTCAAGCTGGATGATCTCAACCAGGCCTACCCGAACGTTGAAGTTGAAGACAACAGTATGCTTGAGAAGATCGAGCATATCATTGAGAACGCATTGCACCGGGCACGCGGTGACAAATTGCGCAAGTTACTGGCTCCCGATCTGGGAACACTGGCGGCAAGAGTCGCGGAACTCAGCAAGGAACTTGCTGCTGCACGTTATACTTCCGAACGCCTGCAACAACTTCTGGATGAAACACGGCAACGGCTTGGCGACGTTCAAGGCGATACTCAGGTGACCGAACAGATTCGACAGCTAAGCGACTGGCTTGACGAATCGCTCAATGAAGCAGTCGAACCACCGACTCCTGCCCAGCTGCTGACCCAGGATACTCTGTTGCGTGTCTTTCTCGCCCAGGTCCACGTCATGCCCAGCGGACATGAATTTTTTGTTGAAGGGAATAATTCCATACTGGATGCCGCGCTGAGCGCCGGAATCGCACTAAACTATGGCTGCAGTAACGGCAACTGTGGAAAATGCAAATCACGACTCATTTCGGGTGAAGTCCGTAAAATCCGGGATCACGAGTATCAACTTTCAGAGGCAGAGCAGAATCAGGGTTACCTGCTGGCCTGCTCGAATACAGCAGTAACCGATATTGTTATGCAGGCTGATGAGGCGATCGATGAAAACGATATCGATGAACAGGTTGTGCCGGCTTATATAAAGAAGATCACCCATATCTCTGACGAGCTGGCGATCGTCAACCTGAATACGGTTTTGCGTCAGCGTTTGCGTTTTCTATCCGGGCAAAAGGCGCGGTTGAGTAACGAGTCCGGCGATCATCACAGCTATCATATTGCAAGCTGCCCGTGTGACGATCAGAACCTGCAATTCCATATTACCCGGGACGACAGTGACTTCGCGCAATACATTTTTCAGAATGCCAGGGTAAACGATGCAATAGAGCTGACCGGCCCACAGGGTCATTTTGTCCTGCAACGGGAACTGGACAAACCCATCATATTTATTGCGGTAGATACGGGTTTCGCGCCGGTCAAAAGTCTGGTCGAACATGCGCTGACGCTGGAACTGGCCGACAACTTCCACCTCTACTGGATGGCCACCGGGCAACATCCTCACTATCAACATAACCTGTGCCGCGCCTGGATGGATGCTTTCGATCAATTCCATTACACGGCTATGTCGCTAACGGAAAATGCGGACAGCAGTGAATGGCTGTCGCAATTGAAGAAGATCGATAATGACTGTCCGGATCTCTCTGGTTATGTGGTTTACTTTTCAGGACCGCGGGAGATGGCAAAAACCGCGCAACAACATTTTGCGACGCGCGGTTTGCCCAAGAACATGCTGTTTATTGAAACCCCGGAAATATAAATCTCAGTCTGATTCCTTGAGCCACTTTTGCAGGGCATCAATAATCTTCTGGGCCTGGTCACGACTGGAGATGTT
>JASFNY010000029.1:0-11780 GCA_050116795.1 Thiohalophilus sp. | reverse complement strand
CGTTCCGTCATCGACCACGGTACAGAGCTTTGAGGCCACCTGCTCACCCATGCGCCCGGCAAAGGCGGAACTGCCCTTGCGGTTGAAATCACCTTCCAGGCCATGGCCCACCGCCTCGTGCAGCAGCACTCCCGGCCAGCCCGGTCCCAGCACTACCGGCATACTCCCGGCCGGGGCATCGACCGCTTCCAGGTTGACCAGCGCCTGACGAACCGCCTCGCGGGCATAACCCAGACCACGCTCGTCCTGGCGGAAATAGTCATAACTGACCCGTCCACCACCGCCGGAACTGCCCTGCTCGCGACGACCGTTGTGCTCGGCAATCACATGCACGTTGAGCCGCACCAGAGGGCGCACGTCGGCGCCCAGGGTCCCGTCGCTGGCGGCCACCATAACCACCTCCTGAACCCCGGCCAGGCTGACGATGACCTGTTTGACGCGGGGATCCTGGC
Source organism: Thiohalophilus sp. (assembly GCA_050116795.1). Classification (GTDB taxonomy): domain Bacteria; phylum Pseudomonadota; class Gammaproteobacteria; order UBA6429; family Thiohalophilaceae; genus Thiohalophilus. The sequence goes on along the minus strand of JASFNY010000029.1, from coordinate 11,328 downwards.
GCCGGGCCTCCTGGTCCAGTGCCTGTAACAGCGCGATCTTGTCGGCTGTCTCCAGGGATTCGAGCGGATCCGCCGGCTGGTAGAGGGAATGGCCGGCGCGCCGCTGCCAGCTTTGAATCTGGCCCGACTGTCCCTGGCGGGCGATGGCGCGGGCCGCGTTGGCCGCCTCGCTCAGCGCGGGCAGAACTATCTCGTCGGAGTAGGCAAAACCGGTTTTCTCGCCGCTGATGGCCCGAACACCGACGCCCTGCTCGATATTATGGCTGCCCTCACGAACGATACCGTCTTCCAGGACCCAGGATTCCTGGCGGGCCAACTGGAAATAGAGATCGGCGCTATCGATGCTGTGACCCAGTAACTGATCCAGGGTCTGCTGAAGATCCTGCTCGCCCAGTCCGCCGGGCGCGAGTAACACCTGTTGCGCGATGTCGAGTGCGGGCTGTGTCATGATGCCAGTTTACAGGGGATCTTGCGGTGTTGCAGGGCCGGGAAATTGCGCCGGGTATCGGCAATACGCTTGGGATCGATCTCGGCGGTAACAAAACCGTTGCCATTGGAGAGTTCGTCCAGGACCACGCCCCAGGGATCCACAATCATGCTGTGTCCATAGGTCTCCCGGCCGTTGATGTGATAACCGCCCTGCGCGGCGGCCACCATGTAGATCAGGTTCTCGATCGCCCGTGCGCGCACCAGCACATCCCAGTGGGCCCGGCCGGTGATGGCGGTAAATGCCGACGGCAGGACCACCAGGTCGACGCCTTCGTCAGCCATGCGCCGGAACAGTTCCGGAAAACGCAGGTCGTAACAGACCGCCATTCCCAGTCGCCCAAAAGGCGTATCGACCACCACGGCCTCGCGACCCGGCTGGATGGTCTGCGATTCATTATAGGTTTCGGCATTCTCTTCCAGATGCACGTCAAACAAATGGACCTTGTCGTAACGAGCCACCTGTTCACCCTGATCGTTGAACAACAGGCAGGCCGCCCGAATTCGATCGGGTTCATCCGATTGCAGTGGGATGGTGCCACCGACAATCCAGGCGCGATGCTTGAGCGCCTGCTCGGCAAGAAATTCCTGGATCGGTCCCTGGCCAGGTTGTTCCTGATGCTTGACCTTGTCGACCTCTTCGCGGCCCATGATCGCAAAATTTTCCGGCAGCACGATCAATGTCGCACCGGCGTCCGCCGCCTGCGCGATCAGCCTTCCGGCTTCGGTCAGGTTTGCACTCACATTGGGGCCGGAAGCCATCTGGATAGCTGCCACACGTTTCATCAGGTACCTCTTTTATTCAGTATCAAATCGGGAAGTGAACGGCTCAGGGACGTTCCGCAGGTTCGCCGGGGAGTATCGTCATGATCGGTGCGGTTTCATTGCCGGCGGAGATCACTTCCAGATCTATAGTATCGACATTGGTACTGCCGACGAGCATTTCAAGATCAGTGGAAGGCACACCCAGGGTAACCAGCCAGCCGCGTAGTTCCGCGACCCAGAGATTACCCTCGTTACCACCAGGGTAATGAATACGCAAACGGGGATTGGGCGTGGCCTGGAAATCCTGCATGGCACGTGACAGCCCCGGCATGGCAACGATCGATTCCGGATTGCGCGCCACCGACCATTGTTCCCGGGTCAGTTGATAACCGGTTTCAATAGCCACAGCCGTTCCAGCAAATACCCACAGCATGACGATCAGAAAATATTTCATAAGTTAAGAATACCATTAAACGGGGCGGCCGGTCAGGCCTTGTGTCTGTATGGCGACAGACGCTCGGCATGGTCAATCGCCCGCAGAGTCACCCTGAGTATTAGTAGGAACTTGCGGTGCAGGATTCTGTGCCGGGGAAGGTGATGATTTATCCGGTTGCTTTTGCGTATCCAGAGCCGTTATCACCGGTTCTTCCCAGCTGCCGGTGATGTGATAGCGTTTCTCCGAAGCCTTGTCGATACCTCCCCCCATCAGCTTTTCCAGAAACAGAACTGCGGCACCCACCTGAGTGCCGAACAACAATCCACCGGCCAGCGGCAGGGTATCGCTGACCTGCGGGGTCACCGTTACCAGCTGGTCGAAATCCTGTGCGGCCAGGCCGGTACGCCCCTTGATCTTGATTTCCGCGACCGGGGAAACAATCTGCATATCATCACTGTAAGCATCACCGTCCCGTATTTTCATCTTGCCCTGCATTCGGTCAAAGCTGAAGCCTTCGCGGAAGGTATCGCGAAAGTCCAGCGTCAGACGACGCGGCAAAGCCGACAGACTGAATAGCCCAAGTAGCCGCCCGGCACCGGGCTTGACCTTGACGATGCTGCCCTTTTCCACCAGCAGATCAATGTCACCATCCAGCATACCTATTTCAAATGCCGCCGGCGGCGCATTCCAGGACAGTTCACCCCGGGTCTGCAATTCTCCGCCATTAATGATTGCGGAATAACCCAGACTGTCCATGAGCTGCCCTGTATTGGGACTGGTCAGCTCATATTTCAGATTACTGCTGTGACGGCGGCGCTCATACAACCAGCTACCACTGGCGTGCAGCTCCATGTTATCGCCTTGTAATGCCAGGCGTTGCAGACGAATACCTTTCTTCAACGTTCGAAGATTGAATTCAAGACGACCTAACCGGTGCCCTGCATACTGAAAGTGTTCGATAATGCCTTTGATTGATGGCAGTTCCGGCGGTGGTGGATGTTTCACCTGGCGATCAGGCGTTTGCGTCCCCGATGTTTCATCCTTGACCATCACAAGACGTTGCATGTTGACGCGTATCGGTAACATGGGAAGTGATAGTTTATCTTGCTGTTGCTCTTTCCGAGCCAGTTGTCTCCACTGACCCGCATTGAACTGGTCCAGACTTCCGGTGATCTGTAACTCCGGTTTATCAGGTAACGGCACCGCTCCGGATCCGAAGTGCACGATGCCACGTTCGAGCCGGCTATTTCCATTGTCGTGTTCCAGCTGCAGCCGGGTTATCAGTTTGTCACCCAGGTTTACTCTGATGCGGGTCTGTTTTTGACCTGGAAAACGGACTTCCGTCAACAGGCGCAAAGGTTCTTCGGCTTGCTTGGCCAGTGGACTGGGCAAGGTCGAGCTCACGCCTTCCAGTGTCGAGTCGATCCTCACCAGTGGCGCACGGCTGGATTGGCCTGTATCAAACACGACCGCGCCATGCCACGAACCGGTACCGCTTAACCTGCCAGACAACTGTGGAGCAAACCTGTCAGCCAAACGCTCAGCATCGAGCTCACCATTGGCCAGAATGCTGATCTGCTTGTCACCGCTCTGCGAACGGCGGGTCTCCAGTTGCATCTCCATTTCACGATCCTGCAACCGAGCCTGCAGTACTTTTGAACGGACTCCTTCCTGATCAAAATCGATCTCGCCGTTAACGCCAGTAATCGCCAGTCGATCATCGAGCATGTGCAGGGCACCCTTGTCTATCGTGACCTTGCCCTGGTAATGGCCCGGGGCCTGTTGCTGCATGCGCTTGTTCAAGGGAATCATGGCGCTGAAACGGGTATGTGCGGAGCCATCGATACGCGTCTGCTTCACGAAATGACGCCCACCGGATGCTACCGGGCTTTCCACCAGAAAACGCGCGACATCGACCAGATTGCCGTTGGCATCCACCTGCAATTCTAATTGTGGGTTTTTGAAATCGGTTATCACAGCTCGTGATGGCGAAAGCCGGGTGTCAAACAGCTGCCCTTTGCGGGTCATAATCTCCATGCCCTTCCCGGTGAACACCGCGGACAGATCGATCCCATCGATGGCCGGCCAGCCCTCACGGTAATCCAGCAATACATCCTTTGCATCAAAGGCCACCTGGAACTGGCCCTGGTTATTTCGAAACGGGAGTTTTTGCAGTCGGCCATTGTAGACGACACCCCCTTCAGTGACATGGCCGCTGACAATACTGTGGTCGAGCCAGTCAACCAGTTTCGGTTTCATGATCCCGACAGGGTAATAGCGTTCTGCGTGCTCGACTCTGCCGTTCTTGAACCGGGCCTGGAGGTCCAGGTAGGGAGATACATTTCGATCGCGTGGCATATCCAGCATCATATTCGCGTTCACTTGCACATCATCGGTGTCGACCTGTAACTGTTCGCTCCAGATCTGCCAGTGATGATCATCAGCAACCCATCGCATGCGCGCCTGAAGCTGTTCCAGGTTAAAGGGGTTACGAAACAGCCTGGGCATCTCCAGCTTCGACTCGTGGCCTGCTTCGAGCTTGAGACTTCCGTAACGGTTGCTGGCATAGAGTTCGCCATCGAAGTCCTGAAGCCCGGGTAGCTTCTCCCAGGGCTGCGTTACGATATTTTTAAAATCCGTCTGCAGCTGGTACCCGGCGGGTGAATCAGATTTCTGACTATGCTGGAAATGGAGCCGCCTGACCTCGCCTTTTGGTTTGGCGACACTCAGAAACTGGCGTAATCGGGTATCCAGCAGGTTAGTCTTGAGTAGCAGCCCGCTAACATCTTCGATACGGAAATAGTCGGTATCCACGCGCCAGCGGGCAGGCCGGGTATCATTGCCACGCTGGTGAAAAATCCTGAACCGGGTTTGTGGCCAGATGTCATCAGCACTGACATACTGGAAACGATCCACGTTGAGCGTCCAACCATCAGCGTTGTGATCGACGTCGAACAGGCCACCCAACAGTTCTACCTGGTAAGGCTCTTTCATGACAGGCAGATCAAGACTCAGATCATACGCGGTGATATCACCGCTCAGACTGGCAATGGCGTTGTTCTCCCATTTACCCCAGACTTCGAAGTCCGCGGTACCTGATGTAAGACTGACGTCCATGTACTGTGGCTTGATTCCCCACTGGTCCAGCTGCACGGTGTCCCCGCGCATGTAAATCTGGCCCTGCATCTCGCGAGGGTTAAGGATATCGCCACTAACATCCAGGGCAATATCGAAGCTTTTGCCCATGCGTTCCGGCAATCTGACCTGACCGTTCAACTGATGTCGTGGATCGCTGTTACGCAACACCAGGTTGACATCATCAAATCGCAGCGTCTCACTGCCAAGTTTGAGGTCTTGCCATATTATCGTGCTGTTACGTATTGCAAGGCGACTGCGCCTGAACAACCAGTCAGCAAGTTCGCCGGAACCTTTTGAACCTTTCGGTCGTTCTGTGTTGAAGGTCTTCTCGAACTCGGTGAGATCGACACCCTGCACCGAGAACCGCCCGTCCTTGTGCCGGGTGACCGCCAGGCTCACGCCATCGATAGTAAAGTTACTCGGCACAACCCGACCCTGACTGATCGAATCAATCAATGCGAGTCCCAGCCGGGCCTGCTTGAAACGTACCAGTTCACGTTCCCCGCTTTTATCCAGCATATAGACATCATTGAAAATCAATGTCGGGGTGATACCGATCAAACGCGCATCCATGCTTTCGATGCGCACGGTATGATCCATGAAAGTACTGGCAAGTTTTTCCAGATCATCACGATAGGCTGTCAGATCGGGAAGGAACAGTCGTAGAAGGGAAACCAGAACCGCAACGATAACCACCAGTGACGCCAGGAAATACCAGAGGGTACGCCGGAGAATACGCAGGTGTTTATGGGTCTTGTGCACGGTCAGCTATCGTCACTCTCTCGGGAACTACTCAAATTCTTCACATGAGCACTACGTCGAATTGCTCCTGGGTATATTCGGATTCAACCTGGAACTTGATCGGCTTGCCAATAAATTCTTCCAGTTCCGCCACACTCGTCGATTCTTCGTCCAGCAGCATATCCACGACCTGTTGTGCCGCCAGCACCAGGAATTGCTGAGCGTCGAACTGCCGGGCTTCACGCAGGATCTCGCGAAATATCTCGAAACAAACGGTTTCCGCGGTCAACAGGGTTCCGCGCCCGTTACAAATAGGACAAGGTTCACAGAGAATATGTTCCAGGCTTTCGCGGGTTCTTTTGCGGGTCATCTCGACCAATCCGAGGGTCGAAACTTCACTGATGTGGGTTTTGGCATGGTCCCGCTCGAGGTTTTTTTCCAGGGCCCGCAATACCTGACGGCGGTGTTCGACATCCGCCATATCGATAAAGTCGATAATGATAATTCCGCCAAGGTTTCGCAGCCGTAGCTGGCGAACGATGGCCTGTGTTGCCTCCAGGTTGGTCTTGAAAATCGTCTCTTCCAGATTTCTGTGGCCAACGAAAGCGCCGGTATTGACATCGATAGTCGTCATCGCCTCGGTCTGGTCGATAATCAGGTAACCACCCGACTTGAGCTGGACTTTGCGTTCCAGTGCACGACGAATCTCGTCTTCCACACCATAGAGATCGAAAATCGGTCGCTCGCCCGGATAATATTCAACCTGGTTGGCCACCTCCGGAATGAACTTACCCGCAAATTTATTCACCCGGCGATAGGTTTCATTGGAATCGATTCGGATCTTTTCGATATCGCTTCCGCTCAGGTCGCGCATGGTACGCATTACCAGAGGCAAATCCTCGTACAGCAGATTGCCATCATTGCCATTATCGATCTCACTGCGGTCCTTGATCGAGGTCCATAATTTCTGCAGAAACTGCATATCATTGAATAGTGCCTCGTCACTCACACCCTCGGCTACCGTACGCACGATATACCCGCCGGGATCGAACTCGGGCGCATAACGGCCAATGATGTCCTTGAGGCGCTGACGTTCCTCTTCCTCATCGATCTTCTGCGAAACACCAATATGATCCGCTCCCGGCATATAGACCAGGTAACGAGAAGGTATCGACAACTGGGTTGTCAGACGGGCCCCCTTGGAACCCATCGGGTCTTTGATGACCTGGGCTACGACTTCCTGGCCTTCGCGCAACAACTCCATGATGGTCTGGTTGTTTTTCTCGCCGTTGCCTTCATTGCGGACGGCAATATCCGAGACATGCAAAAACGCGGTACGATCAAGCCCCAGTTCGATGAACGCGGCCTGCATGCCGGGTAATACCCGGCTGACCGTACCGCGATAGATATTACCGACCAGTCCGCGCTTGCGGGCGCGTTCTATATGGACTTCCTGTAATACACCGTTTTCCAGGTAGGCGACACGCGTCTCCTGGGGTGTTACGTTGATTAGCAGCTCTTCACTCATCCTGTTCCGCCTTCTTCTTGATTCGGAAACAGGTCAACACCGACCTGTTGTAATAATTGTGCGGTCTCGTACAAAGGTAATCCCATCACGCCGGAGTAGCTGCCACGTAGTTCACGAATAAAAACCGCGGCATATCCCTGTATTGCGTAGGCACCGGCCTTGTCATGACATTCACCGGTTTGCCAGTAACGTTCGCATTCCGCCTCGTCCAGTTCCCGAAAAGTGACATGACTGGTATTGAGCAGGCTGTGTTCCTGGTTGCCGATCAATGCAACGCCGCTCAAAACCCGGTGTTCCCTGCCCGAAAGTCGTCGTAGCATGTCCAACGCCTCTTTACGGTCGCGCGGCTTGCCCAGCACCTCGTCATCGATCACCACCACGGTATCGGCCCCCAGCACCGGCCGCTGTTCACCCGGCGGTCTCAGCTCGAGAGCGGCGCGGGCCTTGTCCAGCGCCACCCGTTGCACGTAGTGCTCCGGGCTCTCGTGATCCAGGCGGGTTTCACTTACCGTGACGCTCAACAGGCTAAAACGCACCCCGATTTGCGCCAATAACTCACGTCGCCGCGGTGAAGCCGAAGCCAGGTATATATCAAAAGGTTCCATATTAAATAAGAGTGTACCCTGTTCCCGCCCCGCCTTTCAGCGTCTTCAGGGCCGGCCGGCCACCTTTTATATATGCTGAACCGGTTTCAAAACGTTACGAGCGCAGTAGTTTTGAGATTTATTTGTGATACGGATGGTGCTTGAGAATACTGATCGCCCGGTACAGCTGCTCGGCCACGATAATCCGCACCAGCGGATGGGGCAAGGTCAGGGGGGACAACGACCAGTGACCGGCCGCCTGTTGCAGACATTCGCGGGAGAGGCCGTCCGGACCGCCTATCAGTAACGCCACATCCCGACCGCCCTGCAACCAGTCATCGAGTTGTGTCGCCAGTTGCGCTGTCGACCAGCTTCGGCCCCCGCTGTCCAGTGCCCATAACTCGGCATTCTTCGGCACCGCGGCCAGCAGGCGCTCGCCTTCCTGCTGCTTGAGTTGTTCCGTTGCGGCGTTCTTGCTGCGTTTGGCGAGCGGAATTTCAATCAGGTTGAGCCGGCATTCGGCCGACATACGCCGGGCGTATTCAGTGTAACCCTGGCTTACCCAGTCGGGCATTTTACTGCCCACCGCCAACAGATGAATTTGCATGCCGGTCCCGCTGGTTAATGAATCTGAATCACACAAACAACCACTATGAGGCCGGAACGTAACATTCAGCCGGAGTTACTTTTCCGCCGCGGCAGGGCTGGCCTCACCCCAGAGTTTTTCCAGATTATAGAAATCGCGTATCGATGGCTGCATGATATGCGCCACCACGTCACCCAGGTCCACCAGGACCCATTCGGCATGCTGTTCGCCTTCCACGCCCAGCGGTCTGACACCGGCAGCCTTGGCCTTTTCGATGATATTGTCGGAAATTGCCTTGACCTGTCGTGCGGTATTGCCACTGGCAATGACCATGACATCGGTGACGCTGGACTGATCGCGGACATCCAGCACCTTGATGTCGATGCCCTTGACGTCCTCGATTGCGTCTATGACCAGTTGTTTCAATTGTTCGCCGTTCATGCTGTTAATTGTTTACCCGTAAATGTGTTGCATCATGATTAACTCCTGGACCGAGTCCGGTAACAGGTACCGTACATCGTGCCCTGCGGCCAGTTCCTGTCGAATGCCACTGGCGGAAATATCCAGCTGGGTAACCGACAGGAACGTTATCTTTCCCGCTGAATGTTCACCCAGGCGGGTGGCGTTTATGTGCCGGTTTCGAACTTGCTGCGCCAGCTGTGAATCACGGGGCAGCTCGTCCAGTGACCATCCCGGACGATGGGTCACCGCAAGATGGGCATAATCAAACAGGCTCTCCCAACGATACCAGCTTTCCAGACCGAGAAACGCGTCGAGCCCCAGGATCAGACACAGCGGTACTTCTCTGCCCAGTTCCTCGCGCAAACTGTGCAGTGTATCCACCATGTAGGATGGCCCACCACGTCGCAGTTCACGATCATCCACCACGAAACCCGGCTGGCCCGCGATGGCTGCACGGACCATGATCAAACGTTGCTGTGACGTGGCCTGCGGTTTGTCCCGATGCGGCGGGTCCCCACAGGGAATGAAGCGCAGTTCCTGCAAGCCGAGCGACTGATACGCCTCCAGTGCCGGACGCAAATGACCAAAGTGGATGGGATCAAAGGTGCCGCCAAGCAGACCGATCATCTCAGGTGCCATTTACCGCTGTCGGCATCAGGTATTCGGAACAATGCAGGCAATGTTTCACTGACGAATATTGCCATCACCGATGACGATGTACTTCTGCGAGGTGAGACCTTCGAGTCCGACCGGGCCGCGAACATGAATCTTGTCGGTGCTGATGCCGATCTCGGCACCCAGTCCGTATTCGAAACCGTCCGCGAAACGGGTCGAGGCGTTCACCATTACCGAACTGGCATCCACCTCGGTCAGGAAACGCCGCGCGCGACCAATGTCCTCGGTCATGATCGACTCGGTATGACCGGAGCCGTGGGCATGGATGTGCTCGATCGCGGCATCCAGATCGTCCACCACGCGAATCGACAGAATCGGGGCCAGGTATTCGGTATCCCAGTCCTCGTCGGTGGCGGCGATCGCCTGTTTCAGAATCGCGCGGGTCGCCTCGCAACCTCGCAGTTCCACACCTTCTTGCTCGAACAGCTTGCCCAGTTGCGGCAACACCTTGTCGGCAATTGCCCGGTTTACCAGCAGGGTTTCCATCGTATTGCAGGTACCGTAACGCTGCGTCTTGGCATTGAACGCGACCTGCACTGCCTTGTCGAGGTCGGCCTTGTCATCGATATAAACATGACAGACACCATGCAAGTGTTTGATCACCGGCACGCGCGCTTCTGCAGTAATGCGTTCGATCAGGCCCTTGCCGCCACGCGGGACGATGACATCCACATACTCCGGCATGGTAATCAGCTCGCCGACCGCGGCGCGATCGGTGGTTTCGATCACCTGCACCGCCTCGTCTGGCAGTCCGGCCTGCTGCAATCCGGCATGAATACAGGCCGCGATCGCCTGGTTGGAATACTGCGCTTCGGAACCGCCGCGTAAAATAGCGGCATTACCCGATTTAAGGCACAGGGCGGCGGCATCGGCCGTCACGTTGGGCCGTGATTCGTAGATGATGCCGATCACGCCCAGCGGCACCCGCATCTTGCCTACCTGAATCCCGGAAGGGCGATAGGCCATGTCGCTGATCTCCCCCACCGGATCAGGCAGCGCGGCAATCTGGCGCAGGCCTTCGGCCATGGCGGAGATACGTTCCTCGTTCAGTTCCAGGCGATCGAGCAGCGCGGCATCCAGCCCCTTCTCGCGCCCGGCCTGCAAATCTTCCCGGTTGGCCGCCAGCAGGTTGTCACGCTCACTCTCCAGTGCCTCGGCCATGGCCAACAGGGCGGCATTTTTCTGGTTGGTCCCGGCACGCGCCATGAGCCGCGAGGCCCGGCGTGCCTGACGGCCCAGTTCAGCCATGTACTGCTTGATATTCACTTTGGCGTCCATCTTATTCGCATCGTCCTCGTTGCGTTCAACCGCTGGCCTGCCCTGCCTGGAACAACGGGTGGCCGGCCAGCCGTGCGATCAATTGTAACAATTCCTCCCATGGCGCGCCTGCTGCCTGACCCTTCAAACACAGGTCTATACGGTGACAGTCCTGTAACAGTTCTCGCCAGTCGGCGGCGCGCGGATAACGACGCAGGGCCGAACCCAGCGGGGCCTTGCGTTTGTCCCAGACCCGGTACTGCTGCAGGACCGCCGCCAGTGGTTTGCCGGCTTCCAGGGCTGTCGCCATTCCCGCCAGGCTGCGGATCTCACGGCTCAGGGCCCAGAGCACCAGGATCGCTTCAACGCCCTCGGCACGCAGGCCGAACAGCATTCGCTGGGCCCGCGCCAGATCGCCGGCCAGGGTGACATCCACGAAACTGAACAGATCATAGCGGGCACTGTCGGCCACCGCTGCCGCCACCTGTTCAGCATCGACCGGACCGCCGCCGGTAAGCAGGCGCAGTTTTTCCAGTTCCTGGTCCGCTGCCAGCAGGTTGCCTTCCACCCGGTCGACCAGCATCTGCAGGGCCGCTTCGGACGGCTGCATGTCCCGCAGGGCCATGCGCTTTTTCAGCCAGGCCGGCAGTTGCGGCGCTTCGATCGGCCA